>CAMJUL010000017.1 GCA_946408995.1 uncultured Clostridia bacterium
CAGGCCTACATGGGAAAGGGGCTGCTGCAGATTTTGGTGCTTCTGCAACAGCCCCATCCGCGTGCTGCGCACGCTCATGCCGCGCAAAGCGCGTCATACCGTCTCATGCGATCCTGAACGCGCCTTCGGCGCTATAAAAAGGCATTTAGCCTTTTTAAACAGGATCAGTATGACGCGGGACTGACGGTCCTCTCAAAGCATAGCATCCGCCCCGGCCAGTGTCAATCCGCCCCAAAAAAGGCACCCCGTCCGGAGCCGGACAGGGTGCCTGGTTCTTTTGTCCGCAGGCGGCTTATTCCGCTTTGGCGAAGATGTATCCGAAGGACACTTCCACGTCCTTTTTGACCAGGTTCTCTTCGCAATAGCACACAACCAGCTGACCCGCTTCGTTCATGCCTACGTACTTCATGTTTTCGTCGTCGATTTCCTCGCTTTCGACGCCGGTCACCTTGGTGAAGTACAGGCTCTTGTCATCGGCACTGACCTTGCTGAGCTTGCCAACGCCTTTGTTGAAATCGCCGTCGTTCTCCCCGCGGACGGTATAGAGCCAGCCGTCCCAGGGCAGCCGCAGGGTGGCTTCCTCGTCGGTGATGTCCGCCGCGAAGGATACCGTGGCTTCCATATCGTATACATGCGCGTGGGTGTAGGTGCCCTGGTCCACCATGACGCCGGCGTCCGAACCCGTGGCGCTGGCGTCCATCACGGCCTTGACGGTCATGGTCACCGCATTTTCCGGCACGGCAACCAGCCCGGACACGGCAATGTCATTCTCCTCGGCATATTCCTCGCCGATGTAGGCGGAGACGAGCACCCAGGTGCCCTCCCAGTCCGTCACGGGGGATTCGCGGTTAAAAGTGGTCGCTTTTTCCGGGTCCAGAGCATTCTCCGCCAGGGCCACACAGGAAATCAGCAGGACCAAAGCCAGGAGCACAGAGAGAATTTTCTTCATGGGTACACCTTTCCTTTCTTTATTCACCGGCTTGGAGCCGGAACTCTGACTGTATTCTATTATATATAGCGCAAAATTCATTTTCCCGCACGGGGACAGACCGTTTTTACACGCCGGAATAGGCCGCAAAGCCGCAGTCGATGGGCAGCACCACGCCGGTGATGGCGGAGGCGGCCCGGTCGTCCGTCAGGAAGAAGACGCCGCCCAGCAATTCCGCGCTGTCCACGAAACGTCCCATGGGGGTGCCCTTCAAGATCTTCTCCGACCGGGCGGTGGGGGTGCCGTCCGGATTGAACAGCAGGGCGCGGTTCTGGTTGGACACCAGAAAGCCGGGGGCAATGGCGTTGGCCCGGATGCCGCTGCCCGCAAAATAGGTGGCCAGCCACTGGGTAAAGTTGGAGATGGCCGCCTTCGCCCCGGAATAGGCCGGGATTTTGGTCAGCGGGATGTAGGCGTTCATGGAGGAGATGTTCAGGATGCAGCCGTGCTTCCTTTCCACCATGTCCCTGGCAAACACCTGGGTGGGCAAGAGGGTGCCCTGGAAATTCAGCTTGAACACAAAATCCACCCCGGAAGCGTCCAGGTCAAAAAAGGTTTTCTGGCCTTCCTTCGCCTCGTGCTGGTATTCGTTGTCGCAGGTGGCCCGGGCATTGTTGCCCCCCGCCCCGTTGACCAGGATGTCGCAGGGGCCCAGGTCCCGGAGCACCTGCTGATGCACCTCCTCGAGGGCCGCCGTCTCCAGCACGTTGGCCTTGTAGCCGACACAGCACAGACCCTGCGCCGTCAGTTCCTCCGCCAGCTTTTTGACGGCTTCCTCGTTCAGGTCCAGCGCAGCCACCTTCGCACCGGCCTGGGCATAGGCCCGGGCCATGTCGCCGCAAAGGACGCCGCCTGCACCGGTAATGACCACCACTTTGCCTGTAAAATCCACCTTCAAGGGAAGTTCCATGTTTCCCGCTCCTTTCTCATGCTCCTCTTCCGCCCGCCGCAGGCAGGGCGGAACTGTTTTCATGCCGTTATTCTTTGCCGGGCCATTCCTTCATGGCCTCCTCAACGCTCATGCCTTCCGCGATGCCCTGCCTGCGGGCGCTGTTGACCTTCTGGATCTCCTTCATCTTCGCCCCTGTCAGGCTGTAGCCCTTCATGGCCCACAGCGTGGCCGCCCAGGCCAGCATCGGGATGACGCAGAACATGACGATGACCGCCGTCTTGATGCCCGGGGAATAGGGCGTGGCATCGGTGGGCAGTTCGGAAAGGCCCGCGAACAGAAGGAACAGGAAGGCCACCAGGGTCTGCGCCAGGGAGGACACCAGCTTGTCCACCAAAGAGAACAGGGTGCCCATGATGCCCGGGATGTATTTCCCGGAGCGGTACGTCTCATAATCCGAGCAGTCGGCCACCATGGGGATGGGCATATCCGCCGTGGCGTAGTACGCGCCGTAGCCAAGACCAAAGAACAATATGAACAGCACCGTGTACAGGTTGATGGCCCCGCCGCCGTTGAAGGGGAAGGACAGCATCATGGACGGATTCTGGTTGTTGGACAGAATCAGCAGCGCCAGCACCCCCACGTAGCTGACGAGCGCCACTGCCACATAGCGGGTCAGGGACGCCTTTTGCCCCAGCTTCTGGCTGGTGCGCACCGACAAAAGGAAGAAGGGCACCGCAAAAACATACCCCAGGATCATCATGGGCAGATACAGGCTGTCGTAATTGCCCATCAGGATGCCGTACAGGGCCAGGAGCACGGTGGTGTTGGTGGCGATGGCCAGGGCCAGCTTGCAGCCCGCGCCGGCCACCATCAGGCGCTGCATGGGTTTGTTGTGCCGGATGATTTCCATATATTCCGACACCTTCACCTTTTCCTGCGCGCCGCCGCCCAGGCCGTAGAATTCCGGCCGGTCCTTTTTGGCAATGCCGATGATGGCCAGCACCGTCAGCGCTACGGACACCGCGATGCCGATGGGGGTGATGATGCGGTACAATTCAGGCCTGGCGTAGCCGGAGGTAACCACCTTTCCGGCCTCATCCAGGATATTGTAGCTGTTCTTGATCATCGGGATCAAAAACTGCATCACGCCCATGCCCAGCATGGAGCCCACCGTATTGAAAATGGTGAACAGCGGCCGCTGGTTCGGGTCGTTGGTCAGCACGGTCTGGCCTGCCCGGGTCACCGAGGTCTGGAAGGTGTAGCCGATCACCCAAATGGCGTAAAACACGATGAACGCCACGTACCTGAGCCACATCACCGATTCCGGGATCAGCGGGGTCAGGATGTAGAGGGCGATGACGCTCAGGGCCATGATGGCGCTGCCGATGATCATGAAGGGCCGGAATTTGCCGATCTTCGTGCTGGTGCGGTCCATCAGCGCGCCGATGATGGGGTCGGTGACGGCGTCAAAGACGCGCATCACCGTCACCATGATGGACGCGAACATGCCCAATTTCAGCACGCTGGAGCCAAACTGGGCCACATAGGACAGGATGAGGACAAAATACACGTTGGTCGCGCCGTTGTTCAGCGGAAACAGGGCCAGCTGATACATTTTTGCGCGGTTGACGCCCGCCGCGGCGGGAGCGTTTTCTTTCGCCATGGGAATGCCTCCTGATTCGATGGGTTCCGGGAATGCCGCTTCCGGGTTCCGGGTTTACTTGGTCCAGTTGGCGCCTTTGTCGCCGGTACGGGCGAGGCGGTAGGCGGGATTGGGTTGATCCACATGGATAAACTCCGCCTCGTCCAACGTTTCGCCGGCCGTCACCCGGATCTTCACCGTCCCGTTCAGCGGGACGCTGAAGGCAAAGACCCTGCTGCCGTACCGGGTCTCCTTCTTTTCACCGTTGACATACAGCGTGACCTCACCCTGGTTGGAATAGACCCTAAGTTTCAGGGTGTCTCCGGTGCGGTCCCTGAAGCGCTTGGAGCAGATATGCACGAAGGGATCCTTGCTCCAATAGGCCTTGTACAGGTAAAAGCTGTCCTTTTTCGTTTTCCTATCGAAGGTGATCAGACCCTTGTGGTTCATGCCCGGCTCTCCGCCCTGGTCCCGGGCATCGGCGGCAAAGTCGAACATGTTCCACACATGGGTCGCCCACATGTAGGGATTGCGCTCAAAGCATTTGAGCATGTATTCATGGTATTTGGCCTGGTATTCCTCGGTGTGATCCCCCCGGCGGGGATGATCGGAATGCAGGTTCGGCATTCCCTCGCACCCGTATTCGGAATACCCCAGGCACCGGTCCGGATAAACCATGTGGAAAAACCGCATCCACACGTCGTTCAGCCACAGGCCCGGCACATACCAGCCCAGGTACAGGTTCCAGCTGACCACGTCCGTGATGTGCGCCACCCGGTTGAAGGGACCGCACATGGCGTAGCAGGCCAGGGTGGTGAACCGGGTTTTGTCCATCTCGTGCACCAGGTCGTTGAGCACCCGGTGATTGTCCAGCATGTCCTTTTTGTCCTTGGTGGAGATGGTGATTTCGTTGGAGATGCCCCAGCACACGATGGAGGGATGATTGTAGTTCTGCACGATCAGCTCCTTCATCTGGCTGATGGTGTTTTCCCTTCCCGCGGGCATGTGCTCGGAAATGTAGGGGATCTCCGCCCACACCACCATGCCGCGTTCGTCGCACAGGTCATAGAAGTACTGGTCATGCTGGTAATGGGCCAGGCGGATGGTGTTGGCCCCGATTTCACAGATCAGGTCCATGTCCTCCCGGTGCATTTCCCTTGTCAGGGCGTTCCCGACGCCCTTCCGGTCCTGATGGCGGCTGACCCCGCGCAGGGGATAGCTTTTGCCGTTGAGGTAAAAGCCTGTCCTGGGGTGATAATGAAAGTCCCGCACGCCGAACCGGGTCCTTATTTCGTCCGTAACCTGCCCGTCCACGGTCAGCGTGGCCACGGCGGTATACAGATACGGATCCTCCCGGCCGTTCCACAGCCGCACGTCCGGGATCTCCAGGTGGACCTCCCGTCCTTCCCCCCGTGCCGCTTCCCGGCCCTCGGCATCCAGAAGGCACACGGTGACAACGCCCTCCGGGCAGTTGTCCCAGGTACGCACCTCCACGTCCCCGCGTTTGTATCCTTCCGCGGGCCGGGCGGTCACCCGGATGCCCGGGCCGGCAAAGTGGTCCAGGTCAAAGTGCTTTTTGTGGACCACCAGAAGCCGGACCTCCCGGTAGATGCCTCCATAGAAGGTGAAGTCCGCCTTCTGGGGGTAAACGTGGTCGTTGACGCTGTTGTCCGCCTCCACGATCAATTGGTTCTGATCCTTCAGAAGGGCAGTCACATCTGCCCGGAAGGTGGAATACCCGCCGTCGTGGCGCATGCACCGCTGGCCGTTGAGCACCACCTCCGCCGAGGCGTTGACACCGTCAAACTGCAGGTAGACGCGTTCCGTCCGGGGATCGAAGTCCGGGCTGTCAAACGCGGTGCGGTAAACGCATTTCCCGCGCCAATAGTCGTTCCCGCCGTCCTGCCCGTCCACCGCGTTCCAGGTATGGGGCAATGACACGGGGATTTCCTTCCGGTCGGGTCCTGTAAAAAACCAGCCCTCCCGCAGGGGTACGCTTCTTCTCATGGTCTTGTCCCTCCAAGCCGTCCTCTCCTTACCGCCTGTCCTTGTCGATGGCTTCCCAGAGCCCGTTGAGATAGGCAGCGCCCAGGGCGCGGTCGTACAGGCCGTAGCCAGGCCGGCCCTGCTCGTCCCAGATCATGCGGCCATGGTCCGGGCGGATGTAGGTATCCGGGCAGGTATCGTAAATGGCCTTCATGATTTCGTAAAGGTCCAGATCCCCGGCGGAGGAAAGATGCGCAGCCTCCCTGAAATGATGGAAGCCCAGGTATTTGACGTTGCGCACATGCATGGCGCCGATGCGGTCCATCTGCCCGAAGTGGCGGATGATGGCGGGGATATCGTTTTCCGGATTGCTGCCCAGGGAGCCCGTGCACAGGCACAGCGTATTGGCGGGGCTGTCATGCAGGGCCACCATTTTGTCAAAATCCTCCTGGCTGTGGGTGATGCGGGGCAGGCCGAAGATCGGCCAGGCGGGGTCGTCGGGATGGCAGGCCATACGGACCCCCACCTCCTCGCAAACGGGAATGACCGCGTCCAGGAAATACTTGAAATGCCTGCGAAGGTCATCCGGCCCGATGTTCTCGTACTGCTTCAGGGTGGTCTCCAGAAGCGCCAGGCGCTCCGGCTCCCAGCCGGGCAGGGTAAAGCCGTGGCTGTCCTCGGCGGTCTTGCGCACGATTTCAAGGGGTCCCATAGCCCCCAGGTCCTTTTCGTCAAAATACAGGCTGTTGCTGCCGTCCTCGGGGATGACGCGGGCCAGGTCCGTCCGCAGCCAGTCAAACACGGGCATAAAATTGTAGATGATGACCTTCACGCCGTTGCGGGCCAGCATGCGGATGGTGGAAATGTAATTGGCGATGTATTCGTCCCGGGTCTTCAGGCCCATTTTGATGTCTTCGTGCACGTTGACGGATTCGATGACCTCAATTTCAAGGCCCGCGTCGTTGACCTCTTTTTTCAGCGCGCGGAATTCCTCCTCCGGCCAGTCCACGCCGGCAGGCTTGTCCAGAAGTCCCATCAGGCCGGTCATGCCGGGGATCTGCTTGACATATTTCAGGGGAATGGGGTCGATGCTGCTTCCGTACCATCGAAAAGTCATTTTCATGCCGTTATCCTCCTCCTGTCCTGTTCCCGGTGCGCCCTGGCACCGCGGAATCAGCGTTTCCGGGTCTTTTTCATATACAGCGCCGCCTCGGCCAGCACGATGGCCGCGGCCAGCAGGATCGCAAAGGTGATGAATTTCGGGTCGAAGCCGTGTTTTTCGTCAATGCCCATGAACACGTCCACCACATACCAATAGCATTTGTGCACGAACACGCACAGCGCCACGCCCGGGGCCGCCAGGGCCACCGCGGAGGCAAGACCGGTCCTGTTCAGGACCGTCAGGCCGGCCGCAATGAGGGCGCCGCCGATCAGCAGGCCCGGCACCAGGGGATCCCAGCAGACGCCGTTGTGGGTGCTGTCCAGGCCGAAGGTGCCGTGAATCACGATAAAATAGATCCCTGCCGCCAGCGCTGCCAGCGCTGCCAGACACAGGACATAAAACCCGAGGGGCTTCTTGGTTGCTGCCTGGGGATTGCTCATAAGAAAGGGCTCCTTTCTTCGGCGCGGCTCCTTCGCCGCGCCCTTTTCCGGACCGGAGGGCCCTCCGGCTGCCGGGATTGTATGCATTTCAAATCGCCCCGGTCCGCCGCAAAGCGGGCCGGCGCCGGCTGAAGCATCCGGTCTCCGGCGGGCCGCATTCCGCCCGGCAGGCCGAACCTGGGTGCCAATCCATGTTGCTTTGATTATCTCATAGTTTTTTCCCGGCTGCAACCTTTATTCCCGACCGCGCTTTCTTCGTCAGCTCCTTTTTTTCTTCCATTCACGTCCGAAACCGGCCGTTTTGCGCTTTGTTCCTTGCGTCCGCGCACATTCCTCCGGCGCGGATGGTCCGCTGCGATATTTACGCTCCGCAAAAAAGCATGCACGACACAGGGCTTTTCTTCCCCTGATTTTCCATGTATTATAAAGGACAGCAACCCATGCCTTTCAGGCAGGACAGCCCGCTTTTGAAGCATCGGCCGGCTGCCCGCCCGAAGGCGAGACCCATCCGGCCCCGCATGGCCGGCGGGCCCCGCATTCTGCCGCGGGGACGGCGAGGACGCTTCCTCCGCCTTCCCCCATGAAAGGAGTCTTTCCATATGAAACCGTCCACGAAAAGGACACTGAAAAAGCTCTTCCTCAACGTGTCCGCAGGGCTGTTCTGCATCGTGTTCACCGGCAACATCATCGCCGGGGAGAACGCCGGGCAGATCAACCAGTTTCTCGGGACCAAGACCAGCAAAACCATTTCCACCCTGCCCGCCGGCCAGGAAGAAGGGTACGCCCGGTATTTTGACAGCCGCTTTTCCTCCGTCGCCGAGCTGAAGAAGGCCGGGGAGGAAAAGGTGCGTGAAGTGGAAGGAGAGGGCATCGTCCTGCTGAAAAACGAAGGGGGCATTTTGCCCCTGGCCGCAGGCAGCAAGGTCAGCCTGGTGGGCGTGACGGTGATGGATCCCGTCTACGGCGGGACCGGATCCGGCGCCGTGGACGCGGACGGCGCCCCCAATTATTATGATGTGCTTACCGGCGCGGGCTATACGGTGGTGGACAAGCCCCTGCTGGATTATTATGTGGAAAACGAGGCCAAGCGCAACACCTATGAAATCGGCGAGGTCCGCTGGAAAAAAATCAGCAAAAACCACGACGACACCCTGGGCCAGGGCGAGGACGTCCTCTACGTGGTGGGCCGCGTGGGCGGCGAGGGCGACGATGTGACCGCCGAAAAGGAGGATGCCCTGGACGGCGATTACCTGACGCTGAACGAAGATGAACGCTCCATCCTGGAAGGGCTCAAGGAGCTCAAGGACGAGGGCGCCGTCCGGTCCGTTACCGTGATCATCAACAGCGCCAACCCCATTTCCACCGCATTCCTGTATGAAGAGGAATACGGCGTGGACGCCGCGCTGTGGGTGGGTTCCGTGGGGCAGACCGGCCTGTACGCGGTGGGCGACGTGCTCTCCGGCGCGGTGAACCCCTCCGGCTCCCTGCCGGACACCTGGTGGATGGACAACCGGCAGAACCCGGTCATGAACAATTTCGGCTCCTACGCCTATGCGGACGCCGAAAAATACAATTTCGGCGCTTTCTCCTCCTTCGGCAAATACGTGGTCTATCAGGAGGGCATCTACCTGGGGTACAAATACACCGAGACCCGGTATGAGGATGCGGTCATGGGCACCGGGAACGCCGGGAATTTCGCCTATAACAGCGTGGTCTCCTTCCCCTTCGGGTTCGGGCTGAGCTATTCCAGCTTCTCCTTCTCCGGCATCCAATGTGAAAAGACCGGCGAGGGACGCAGCACAGCCTATGAAATGACCGTCACCGTGACCAACACCGGCAATACTGCCGGCAAGAAGACCGTGCAGGTCTATGCCCAGAAGCCCTACACCGATTATGACAGGGCCCATCAGATCGAAAAGGCCGCGGTGGAACTGGCCGGCTACGCCAAGACCGCCCTCCTTGCCCCCGGCGCGAGCGAAACTGTGAAGATCACCGTGCCGGAATACTTCTTGACCACCTACGACACCTTCGGCACCGGCGCTTACATCCTGGAGGACGGCACCTACTACCTGACGTGCGCAGAGAACGCCCATCAGGCGGCCAACAACATCCTGGCCGTCAAGGGCTTCGGGGCGGACAGCGGCATGGCAGGCACCGGCGACCCCTCCCTGGTCTACTCCTTTGAGCAGGCCTTCGACAAGGACACCTATGCCAAGGCCATGGGCACCGGCGCCGACGTAACGCCCCTGTTCCAGCAGGCGGACATAAACCGCTATGAGGGCCGCGGGGACAATGCCATCGTCTATTATTCCCGCAGCGACTGGGAGGGCACCGTCACCAAAGGCAATGTGAAGCTGACCATGACCGATGCCATGGCCGCCGATGTGGTGCTGGACGACAGCGACCTGCCCGACGCCTCCAAGGCGGAATTCCCGGTGATGGGCAAAAACGCGAACCTGCAGTTGGTCAATATGATGGATTACGCCTACGACGATCCCCAGTGGGACGTGTTCATGGACCAGCTGACCTATGAGGAACTGGCAGCCGTTACCCTGACCGGCCTGAGGGAGACCGCGGGCGTCAGCAGCGTAGGCAAGCCTGCCACCATCGACCACAACGGTCCCTCCGGCGTCACCCAGAAATATTCCATCGGCGCCAACGGCTATGCCACTGTAAACAACGATCCCGGCAAGGACCTGAAGGGCACCTGCTATCCCTGCAACGGCATCATCTCCGCCACTTTCAACGACCGCCTGGCCGAGGAAGTGGGCGAACTGATCGGTGAGGACGCCATGTGGGCAGGCTACGCCGGCCTGTACGGAACCGGCCTCAACATTCACCGCTCCCCCTACGCCGGCCGCGTCTTTGAGTACTATTCCGAGGACGGCACCCTCACTGGCCTCATCGACACCGCCGAAACCCGTGGCATCCAGTCCAAGGGCGTCTATGTGTACAACAAGCACTTTGTCCTCAACGACCAGGAGAACAACCGTGCCGGCATCGGCACCTGGATCCCGGAACAGGCCCTGCGGGAAAACTACCTGCGCGCTTTCGAGCTTCCCATCCTCAACGCCGATGCCAAATGCGTCATGACCGGCTACAACCGCCTGGGCGTGAACTGGTGCGGCGCCTATTCCTCCCTGCTCACCGACTGGCTCCGGGGCGAGGCCGGCATGAAGGGCTTCGCGGTCAGCGATATGTACGACGCCTCCTACATGGTGCCCGTGCATGAGATCGTCGCCGGCAACGACATCCCCGACGGCGAATTGGACCTGACCAGCTTGAACGCATACGGGCCCAAGGGGGACAAGGCCAACGCCGCCGTGGCGCAGGCCATGCGCGAATCCACCAAGCGGGTCATGTACACCGTGCTCCATTCCCGCGGCATGGACGGCATCAGCGAATACACCAAGGTGGTCTCCGTGACCCCCTGGTGGCAGACGGCCCTGAACGTGGCCCAGTGGACCCTGCTGGGGCTCTCCGTACTGGCCCTGGGCCTGCTGCTGGCCGATATCTACGGCAAAAAGACGATCCGCAAAAAAGCCTGACCCTTTGCTTTCCCGCGCCGGCGGTCCCCTGGACCGCCGGCGCATTTTGCTTTCCAGGCGCTTTTTCCCGGCATCGTCCTTTGGCCCGGCATTGTAAAAAAGGATTGTTTGTGGTATATTTGTACCAGTTTGAAACCTGTGCCTGGGAGGTGGGCCCTTGCTGTTGATAGCGGTGGTGGACGATGACCCAAAGGACGCGGCCCTGCTGAAAAGCCGTATTGAAGAATATTGCCGGAAAGCCGATCAGACAGTCCTGGTGCGCATATACCGGGACGGGCTGGATTTTATCCGCAGCGCGGAAACCGCGGACATTGTTTTCCTGGATATCCAGATGGAAAAGCTGGACGGGCTTGAAACCGCCCGGATCATGCGCAAAATCAACCATGAAACGGTTCTGGTCTTCGTGACCAACATGGCCCAGTTTGCCATCAAAGGCTATGAAGTGGACGCCCTGGACTTCATCCTCAAGCCGCCCTCCCGCGCCTCCATCGCCTACGTGATGGACAAGGCGCTGAAACGGCTGGACAATACTGCCCGGGTCCTGTTTTCCCTCAAAACGCCGGAGGGCACCATCAGCCTGGCCGCCAACGACATCACCTATGTGGAGGTCTTTGATCACAACCTGGTCTACCATACCACCCGGGGGGACCACACCGTCCGGGGACGGCTGTCCGACGTCACCGAAAAGCTGGACCCGGAACGGTTCGTCCTGTGCAGCCGGTCCTACATTGTCAATCTCCGGCATGTTTCCAATGTGACGAGCGATTCGCTGACCATTGGCGATACCCGGATCCCCGTTTCCAAATCCCACCGCAAGGAACTGATGGAACGCTTTTCCAGCTATTTAGGGGACAGTCTATGATCTCGGATACCATTTGGATCGGGGCCATCGACCACCGCATCTCTGCCGCGGTCATCTTTTTTGTGCTGGCCCTTCTTTTGAATACCGGCGAGAAGCGCAAGGCTTTCCCCCTGCGGGCGGCCGGCTCTTTCCTGGCCATGTGCTTTGTCAGCTGGCTCCTGCGCTCTTTCAGCGACAACGCGGCCTTCAGCACCCATGCCCGTGCCCTGGGCTACGGCCTGCATCTTTTGACGATGCACCTGATGTTTGTGGGCATGAGCCATTTCTGCTACCGGGCCGCCAAGGCCGAAGTCCTCTACAACGGGCTCCTTGCGCTGACCATTTTCAAAATCGCCTGGAACAGCTTCAAGACCGGCAGCAGCATCCTTTTGCTCAACAGCATGGATGCGCCCTGGGGACAGTACAGCATCGCCGGCTCCCTGGTGTCCTACCTGGTCTACATCAGCATCTGTCTGCTCCTGTGGTTTCTGTACCGCAAGCTGGTCCGGGAGCCGCCCTATCATGCCCCGGTGCGGGTGCTCCTCCTTCTGTCCGCCGTTTTTCTTGCCGTGCAGCTGATCCTTGAATACTGCGGACATGTCTTCACCGCCGGCATTGACGCCCTGTTCCTGTATTACCTGTGCGCCCTTTTGTATACGCTGCTCAATTACGCCGCCCTGCTGATGATTGCCGCCATCGACAGCTTCCGTCACGAAAACCGCACCATGCACGATTTCATCAGCAACAAGATGCGCTACTATGAAATGAGCCACGACGGCATCGTCTCCCTCCAGACCAAATGCCACGATCTCAAGCACCAGATTGCCGCCATCCGGTCCGAGGCAGGCAAAGCCCGGTTCAACGAATACCTGGATGAACTGGAGGATACCATCAACGAATATTCCACCGTCATTGAGACCGGCTGCCAGGCGGTGGACATTGTGCTGACCGAAAAAAACATCCTGTGCACCTCCGCCCAGGTCCGCTTTTCCTACATGATCGATGGCTCCCTGTTCTCCTTCCTGACCGAACGGGAGATTTATTCCCTGTTCGGGAACGCCCTGGACAACGCCCTGGAGGCGGTGGTGAAGATCCCGGATCCCTCCGCCCGCCTGATCACGCTCAAAAGCAATACCCGCGGGGACCTGGTGGTGCTCCAGGTGGAAAACACCTTCGAGGGCACCGTGACCCTGATGGACAACGCCCTGCCCCAGACCACCAAGCAGGGGAGCGGGCACGGGTTCGGACTCCGCTCCATTCACCATATCGCCCGGAAGCACGGCGGCATGATGTCCGTCCGCACCGAAAACGGCATCTTCAAGCTGACCGTGGTGATGCGTCCGGAAAATGCCCGGGCGCGGGGATAAATCACCGGCTGCGTTCTGCAGCCGCTTTTTTATTCCCTGTCTGCCCCTTCCGTTTTCCCGGAGGAGGCCGTTCACGTCATTTTTTTGTCGTAAACGGGCAGAAATGTTCCTTACGGTCATCAGGTGGAATTTCATGCCATTTTTCTTTTTTCTTCTATATCGCTGTGTTATGATATCCGTACTGATAAAGGGCTGTGCGTCCCGTCCGCCGGGAATGCAAGCCCGGAAGGAGAATGGAAAATGAAAAGAATCCTCTGCCTGCTCGCGGCCCTGACCCTTGTCATGAGCCTGCTCCCTTCCGCCCTGGCCGTGGAGGACGGGTATCTTCCCGCCCCCTATGACCCCAATCAGGCCGACCCCACGGCCACCTATCTGGAGCCCGTCTTTTACCAGAATGAAAACGGTCCCGCCATCGGCGTCACCACCGTGGGCGTCATCGTCAGGGACGGCCTGTACTTCAAAGACCTGAACAACAACAAGGAACTGGATCCCAGCGAAGACTGGCGTCTGGACGCCAGGACCCGCGCCGAAGATCTGGTCAGCAAAATGGCCCTGGAGGACCAGGCGGGCTTCCTGTTCAATGCCCTGGCCATCACTCCCGGCGTTCCCAAACTGGCCCTGGCCCTGAACGAAGACGGCACTGTGAACCCCGCCGCCATCGTCACCGTCCTTGGAGAGGGCGAAGAGTCCAAGAACGCCTACGCCAGCGGCTTCGCGGGCCTTGACTCCTTTGTCATCAACACCCAGAAGATCCGCGCCGGCGTTTATCGCGGCGGCCTCAACTTCGACGCTTCCACCGTGGCCCTCTACAACAACATTGTCACCGAAATGGCCGAGGCTGACGCCGCCCTGCGCGGGGTCCCCGTCATCCCCATGACCATCCTCTCCAACCCCATTTCCGCCGGCTTCCCGGATTCCCAGGGCATGGCTGCCGCCGTCATGGGGGACGGCAGCTATGACGCCATCCGCGACTTTGCGGAAGTCGACCGTCAGATGTGGGTCGCTCAGGGCATCAACGCCATGTACGGCCCCCAGGTGGACCTGGTGACCGATCCCCGCTGGCCCCGCAACTTTGAGACCTATTCCGAACGCCCCGACGTCACTGCCGGCATCATCACCGCCCTGGTGGACGGCTACCACATGGGCACCGACGGCCTGAAGCCCGGCGCCGTGGCGCTCTCCGTCAAGCACTTCCCCGGTGACGGCGCCGCCGAAAACGGCTTTGAATCCCACACCGCCCAGGGCCAGTGGCGCCTGTATCCCACCCCCGGCTCCCTGGAAAAATACCAGCTGGTCGCCTTCCAGGCCGCCATTGACGCCAAGTGCGGCTCCATCATGCCCTGCTACTCCCGCGACGCCGCCGACGCCCGCAGCGCCGTGCAGACCTACCGCGGCCACGAAGTCCAGGTCAACCAGCTGGGCTCCGCCTACAACAAGGAGATCATTACCACCCTGCTCCGCGATGTCATGGGCTTTGACGGCTACGTCAACACCGACTCCGGCATCGTCACCGGCCAGACCTTCGGCGTTGAGGAGAAGAGCCTGACCGAACGCTATGCCACCTTGATTGCCGCAGGCAGCGACGCCATCGGCTCCGGTCTGCGCACAGATCTGGTCATGGAAGCGGTGGAGAACGGCATCCTCGCCAAGGAAGACCTGGACCGCGCCAACATCAACCGCGCCGTTTCCATCTTCGAACAGGGCCGGTTCGACAATCCCTATCTGGATTACCTGAAGGCCGACGAAGTCCGCGCCGCCAATCTGGAGACCGCTTCCGCGCAGGCGTATGCCCTGCATCAGAAAGCCGTCGTGCTCATGAAGAACCATGAGAAAGCGCTCCCCCTGGCTGCCGACGCCGGCACCAAGCTCTATATCGCCTCCTTCACCGGCAACGGCGAGGATGAGGATATGCTCGCCGCGCTGACCGAGCTTTTCACCGCGAAGGGCTTTGAGATCGTGGACAAGGCCAAGGATGCCGAAGTCGCCTACTTCTATGTCCAGCCCAAGGCCACCACTTCCACCAACGGCACCGCCTCCGAGGGCATCCTGAGTCTTGTGGAAGACTATGAAGTGGATGAACGCGAAATGTCCGGCGGCGGCAGTGGCTTCGGCCAGGGCGTCGTGGCTACCCAGAACAAGACCGGCGAAAAGATCGAGGTCACCACGCTGGCCGATGTCGACAAGCTTGCCAAGGCCGCCAATACCGTGCACGAAAACGGCGGCAAGGTCGTGGCGACCATCGTCTGCTCCTCTCCCTGGATCCTGACCAACCTGGAGCCCTACTGTGACGCCCTGCTCGCCCAGTACACCACCTCCGGCGCTTCTCTGAACAATGCCCGCAAGGCCCAGGTCGACGTCATTACCGGCGCCTTCAACCCCACCGGCAAACTGCCCGTGACCCTGGTCTCCTCCGAGGAGGTCATCGCCCTGACCTACGGCGTTGAGCTGGAAGACGGCACCGTGGCCGAGATCTGCGCCTCCCCCAACGACGTGCCCGGCTACGACAAGGATCAGTACATCGATCCCGAAGTGCTCTCCAAGGTCCCCGGCGGCAGCTATGCCTACTGTGACGCCGACGGCAATTACTACTTCTCCGGCTTCGGCCTGAGCTACTGATTTTTCCTATCTTCCTGCCGGGGCTGCTTAGGCAGCCCCGGTCCCGGATCGGGCTGTGCGCTCCCGCGCGTTTTACGCGCCGGGGCGCACAGCTTTTTTCCGTCCTGAAAGCGATCCGTTTGGCTCCGCGTACGTTCTTCCTCCCCTCAAAGGACCCTCCGGGCAGTTTCTGTCCGTTATCCTGCCAAAAACGGCATCCATTCACGCTCTTTTTTTGTCGCGAAACATAATTCGTGTGTTTTACGGTCGATAACCGCGCATTCATGACATTTGTCTTTTTTCCGTGGGCCTGACATGATATCATGGTTCTGTCAGATGATCCATCCTGGAACCTCTCTACATGGGCAGACCCGTTCCGGCCAGCCGGATGGGTCCGGCCCGAAAGAAAAGGAGAAAGGCACATGAAGAGAATCGTCAGCTTCCTTGCAGCCCTGATGCTAGTTCTGAGCCTGCTGCCCGCAGCCCTGGCCGCGGAGGACGGCTACATCGCCGCCCCCTATGACCCCAACGAGGTCGATCCCAGGGTCACCTATCTGGAGCCCGTCCTCTACCAGAACGAAAACGGCCCCACCATCGGCGTCACCACCGTAGGCGTCATCGTAAAGGACGGCCTGTACTTCAAGGACAGCAACAACAATCAGGAACTGGACGTCTTCGAGGACTGGCGCAACGACGCCCGGACCCGTGCCGAAGACCTGATCACGAAAATGACCCTGCTGGAGCAGGCAGGCTTCGTGATGAACGCCCTGATGGTCAATCCGGGTTCCCGCACCCTGGCGGAAGCGAAAAATGAGGACGGCACCATCGATCCCGCCAAGATCCTGACCATCGTGCCGGAAGGCCAGTACACCACCAACCTGATGATGTTCAACACCTCCGCCACCGGTTTCGCCGGCTGCGACGATCAGGTCCTTACCCTGGGCAAGATCCGTGCCGCCGTGTACCGCGGCAACCTGAACTACGAAGCCTCCACCGTGGCGCTTCTCAACAACATCGCCAACAATGTGGCCGAGTGGGATTCCGCCAAAGCCGGTACGCCCGCCGTGCCCTTCACTCTGATCTCCAACCCCATCTCCGCCGGCTTCCCGGATTCCCTGGGCATGGCCGCCGCAGTACAGGGGGACGGCAGCTATGACGCCATCCGCGAATACGCCGAGATCGACCGGCAGATGTGGGTTGCCCAGGGCATCAACGCCATGTACGGCCCCCAGATCGACCTGGCCTCCGACCCCCGCTGGTCCCGTAACAGCGGCACCTACGGCGAGCGTCCCGACGTGACCGCCGGCATCATCGCCGCCCTGGTGGAAGGCTATCAGCGCGGCAGAGACGGCATGAAGGAAGGCGCCGTGGCCCTGTCCGTCAAGCACTTTCCCGGCGACGGCTCCGCGGAAAACGGCTTTGAATCCCACAGCTATACCGGCCAGTGGCGCCTGTACCCCACCCCCGGCTCCCTGGAGAAATACCAGCTGGTCGCCTTCCAGGCCGCCATTGATGCCGGCACCGGCTCCATCATGCCCTGCTACTCCCGGGATACCAAGGACGCCCGCAGCGCCAAGCAGTCCTACCGCGGCTACGAATTCGAAGTCAAGGAGCTGGGCTCCGCCTATAACACCGAGATCATCAACACCCTGCTCCGCGATGTCATGGGCTTCAACGGCTATGTAAACTCCGACTCCGGCATCACCACCCAGCAGACCTACGGCGTTGAAAACATGACCCTGATGCAGCGCTATGCCCTTCTGGTGCAGGCCGGCACCGACGCCATCGGCGCAGGGCTGTATCCCGACGGCATCGCCAGCGCCGTTCTGGTGGGCATCCTGCCCAAGGCCGATCTGGACCGCGCCAACATCAACCGTGCCACCGCCTACTTCCTCCAGGGCCGGTTCGACAATCCCTATGTGGATTATGAGGCCGCCGACACCGTGCGCAGCACCAACATCCAGACCGCCAAGGCCCAGGCCTACGAGCTCCATCAGAAGGCCGTCGTCCTGCTCAAAAACAGCAACGGCACCCTGCCCGTCACCGAAACCGGCAAAAAAGTCTACATTGCCTCCTTCACCGGCAAAGGGGCGGATGATGCCGCCGTGGAAGCGCTGACGGCCCTCTTTGAGGAGCGCGGCTTCGAAATCGTGAAAAAAGCCGACAAAGCCGACATCGCGTATCTGTATGTCGCCCCCACCGCCACCTATACCGGCGCCGCCGGCTCCTCCGAAGCTGTGCTTTCCCTGGTAGAGGAATTCGAAGTGGACGAGCGCGACAAAGCCAACGACACCCAGGCCAAGACCGGTGAAAAGATCGCCGTCACCACCCTGGAAGACGTGGACGAGATCCCCGGCATTGCAGAAGCCGTGCATGCCAACGGCGGCAAGGTCATCGCCACCGTGGTGTGCAACTCCCCCTGGATCCTGACCAACCTGGAGCCCTACTGCGACGCCATCACCGTCAACTACACCACCTCCGGCGCCAGCATCGCCAGCGCCTACAGTGCCCAGCTGGACGTGATCACCGGCAAATTCAACCCGGTGGGCAAGCTGTCCATGACCCTGGTCTCCTCCGAGGAGGTCATTGCCCTGACCTACGGCGTTGAACTGGAAGACGGCACCGTGGCCGAGATCTGCGCCTCCCCCAACGACGTGCCCGGCTACGACAAGGATCAGTACATCGATCCCGAAGTGCTCTCCAAGGTCCCCGGCGGCAGCTATGCTTACTGCGATGCCGATGGCAATTACTACTTCTCCGGCTTCGGTCTGAGCTATTGAGTTTTCCCCTTGCAGGGCGGCGGGATTTCCCGCCGCCCTTTTTCCGTTTCTCCCTTTACACTTTTCCCGCTTTCGTTTATCATACCTTTGAAAAGCCAGGACAGGAAAAACCGCATTCGGACCCGTTTGGAGGGATGAACTTGCTCAGCGCCGTTCATGTCGTCAAAGAAGACCTCTTTGGGGAAGACCGCCCCTTTGACAGCTGCCACGCGTCCACCCTGCTTCCGCTTCCCGGCGGGGACCTTTTGTGCGCCTACTTTGGCGGCTCCTGGGAAAAATCCCCGGACACCGCCATCTGGGTCTCCCGCCGCCGCCGCGGCCGGTGGGAGCCGCCCCGCGTTGCTTCGGACATCCGGGACATCCCTTTGTGGAACCCCGTGCTCTTCCGCCTCCTGGATGGAAGGATCCGCCTGTTCTTCAAGGCCGGAAGGGAGATCCCGGAGTGGAAAACCTTTTACGTGGACAGCGCGGACGAGGGGGAGACCTTTACCGCCCCCCTGGAGCTGGTCCCCGGGGACTTTTCCGGCGGCCGCGGCCCGGTCAAAAACAAGCCCATCCGGCTCCGGAACGGCACGGTGGCGGCCCCCACCTCCGTGGAAAGCGCCAGCCTTTGGGACTGCTTTGTCGACCTTTCCGACGACGACTGCGCCACCTGGCAAAAAAGCGCCCCCGTGCCCCTGCGCCGGGTGCTGCTCCGGGAAGGGGGCAGCGTGGACCCCCAGGTCATCCACCGGCCCTATGATCCGCACCTGCTCTTTGGCCGGGGCATGATCCAGCCCACCCTGTGGGAGGATAAGGAGGGCGGCGTCCACATGCTGTGCCGCACCACCAGTTCCCGGATCTTCCGCAGCGATTCCCCGGACGGCGGACGCACCTGGTGCCTGGCCTACGACACCGGCCTTCCCAACAACAACTCCGGCATCGATCTTTGCGCCCTGCCGGGGGGCGGGCTGCTCCTGGTCTCCAATCCCCGGGAAAACCTGCCCGGCCTCGGCAAGGGCCCACGCACGCCCCTGACCGCTTCCCTCTCCACGGACGGGGGACGCTCCTTCCGCACGGTCCTGACGCTGGAGGACCAGGCGGGCCATTTTTCCTATCCAGCCGTCCTCTGTCAGGATAACCGCATCCTCGTCTCCTACACCTGGATGCGGCAGCGGATCCGGCTTTGCTTCTTTTCGCTGGAGGAGGAGTGATCCTTCCGTTTTGCTTCCCGCTTTTTTCATGCGCTTTTATTCGTCCCGGCCGTTTTCCCGGCTGCGGACGTTTTTTCTTTATGCTCAGAAAAAAGACATATAAAAGATAAATATTTTACTTAACAAACTAAACAGGCTTTTCTTTCTCCTCCTTTGTCGTCGGCCGAAACGGCAGAAACCGTTTTCTTCCGTTTCGGAGGCGTTTCTTTCAATCTTTTTTTAAATGGCCTTATCTTTCCCTTTTAAGCTAAACTCTTCCCGCCCGGTTCCAGCGTACACGGAGCTTTTCGGCCCGAAGAACTGAACAAGCTAAATTATGTACAAAACATTTAGTTTGTTTTATCCTTGACATTTTAAAACGAGTTTGCTATACTGAAATCAACCAATTCCAATGAGTCTGCTTGTCGTCTCTTCCCCGTTCAACGCAGGAATGGAGCGAATAAATCATGAAAGAATCCAACAGAACCGCCGCCGCGAAGCGGAAGTCTTTTCGTTTCCGCCTGAGCAACACCTGGGATCTCTATTTTTTCCTGATCCCCACCGTGGTTTACTTTGTCCTGTTCCATTACGCCCCTATGTACGGCCTGCAGATCGCCTTTAAAACCTTCAAGATCCGGCAGGGCATCTGGGGGAGTCCCTGGGCAAACCCCTGGTATTACCAGTTTGAACGCCTCTTTTCCACCAGCCTCCTGCAGACGGCCCTGGTCAACACCCTGGCGCTGAGCGCCTATTCCCTGGCCTTCGGGTTTCTGCCCCCCATCATTCTGGCGCTGATGCTCAACCAGGTTTCCAACCTCCGGTTTAAAAAATTCGTCCAGACCGTGTCCTACGCCCCCCATTTCATCAGCGTGGTGGTCATGGTCAGCATGCTCTTTTGCATGTTCTCCACCACCAACGGCATCGTGACCCGGCTGCTGGGGCTCTTTGGCCTGGGGCCCTATCCCGTCACCAGCGAGGCCCGGTATTTCCGCGGGCTCTACGTCGGATCGGACATCTGGCAGAACATGGGGTTTTCCGCCATCATCTACATTGCAGCGCTCTCGGGCATCAGCCCCGAACTGCATGAGGCGGCCGTCATCGACGGCGCCAACAAGGCCCAGCGCATCTGGCACGTGGATATCCCGGGCATCCTCCCCACCATTACCATCCTTCTGATCCTGCGCAGCGGCTCCATTATGAGCGTCGGGTTCCAGAAGGTCTACCTGATGCAGACCTCCCTGAACCTGAGCAAATCGGAGATCCTGTCCACCTACGTCTACAAGGTGGGCCTGGAAAACGGCGATTTCAGCTTTTCCACGGCTGTGGGCATGTTCAACTCCGTGGTGAATTTCATCCTGATCATTTCGGTCAACGCCATTACCCGGCGTCTGAGCGAAACCAGCCTGTGGTAAGGGGGGGGGGAGCGCCATGACGGAAAAAGCCAATGCCTCCAGAGGCAAAGCCATCCGCAAAACCAAATTCGACACGATCTTTGACGTGATCAATTATACCCTTTTGAGTCTTCTGACCCTTTCCTACCTCTACATCCTCATTTTTACCGTCAGCGCCTCTTTTTCCGACCCCAACGCGGTCTACTCCGGGAAGGTCATCCTGTGGCCGGTGGACTTCACCCTGCAGGGCTATCAGCGGGTCTTCCAGGAAAAGATGCTCTGGACCGGCTACCTGAACTCCATCATTTACATGGTGGTGGGCACCCTGATCAGCACCGTTCTGACCCTGACCGGGGCCTACGCCCTCTCCCGCAGGGATCTGCCCGGGCGGGACATCCTGACGGGGCTTCTGGTATTCACCATGTTCTTTTCCGGCGGCATCATCCCCCTGTACCTGATCGTCCGGTCCATGAAAATGCTCAACACCATGTGGGCGCTGGTGCTGCCGGGGGCCATCAGCATGTCCAACCTGATCATCGCCCGCACATTTTTCACCAACAACATTCCCGACGGGCTTCTGGACGCGGCGAAGATCGACGGCTGCAACAACCTCAGGTTCTTTTTCAGCATCGTCCTCCCCCTGTCCAAGCCCATCATCGCCGTCATCGCGCTGTACTACGCCATCGGCCTCTGGAACGATTATTTCAATGCCATGATCTACATCAAGACCCGGGCCGCCTACCCGCTGCAGCTCTTCCTCAGGGAGATCCTGATCTCCTCCCAGACCTCCTCGGCCATGACCGGCGACGTCCTGGAGCAGGAACTTCTGGCTCAGCTGCAGGAGATCATCAAATACACCCTGATCGTGGTGGGCAGCGTGCCGCTGCTGGTCATCTATCCCTTCCTGCAGAAGTATTTCGTGCAGGGCGTCATGATCGGGTCCCTGAAAGGATAATTCTCCGCCTGAGGCGGAAATTATAGAATCAAAGGAGGTTTGTTCCATGAAAAAAAGGTTCGCACTGTTCCTCGCGCTGGTGCTTGTCCTGCTGAATGTCGGCGGGGCGCTGGCGGACACGTCCATCCTGAACACGGAATCCGTTTATCCCGTCGTCACTTCCGAGCTGACGCTGGATATGCTCGGACCCCGTGACGCCGCCCAGGGCGAATGGGAAGACCTGAAGTTCTTCAAAAAATGGCAGGAGATCACCGGCGTCAAGCTGAACATCGAAACCGTGCCCGAGGACAACTGGAACACGGCCATCAACCTGCGCATGATGGAAGAGGGCAACCTGCCGGACTTCCTCTACGCCGCGCAGATCACCGCCGCCCAGGAAGTGGACTGGGGCGATGACCAGGGCATCCTGCTGCCTCTGGAAGACCTGATCAAGGAGTATATGCCCAACCTTTCCGCCCTGCTGGACGCGGATCCCGTGCTCCGCTCCTCCATCACCACCCCTGAAGGGCACATCTACTGCCTGCCCTGGATCAACGACATGCCCCGCGACCTGACCAGCGGCAAGTACTGGATCAACAACACCTGGCTGCAGAAGCTGGGCATCGCCGAGCCCAAGACCGTGGACGAGCTCTACGCGGCCCTGAAGGCCTTCAAGGAGCAGGATCCCAACGGCAACGGCCAGGCCGACGAGATCCCCTACAGCGGCACCAAGCAGATCAAGGACTTCTACCGCACCCTGGCCTGGTGGGGCAAGAACATCGACAACGACAAGCAGCTGGGCACCACCGAGAACGGTGAAGTGTACTACGGCCCCCTGACCCCCGAATGGAAAGAAATGGTCACCTTCTGGGCCAACGCCTGGGCGGACGGCCTGGTGGATCCCCAGATCTTTGAAATGGATTCTGCCGCGCTGAAAGCCAAGGGACAGGCCGAAGGGGATCAGACCCTGGGCATGTTCCAGACCGCCGGCGCCTTCCTGGTGGTCCCCTCCGCGCAGAACGAGGACTACACCATCGTGGCCTGCCTGACCAAGAACGAGGGCGACACCCCCGTCTGGACCCGCACCACCGGTCTGACCCGCGGCACCATGGCCATCACCTGCGAGTGCGAATATCCCGAAGTGGTCTGCCGCATGGCCGACTGGGTCTATGAATGGAAAGAGTACGAAGGCGGCATCTACAACATGCGCGGCGAAGCCGGCGTCGACTTCTACTATGTGGACGAGAACGGCGAGCAGACCGAACAGGCCAAGATCGACCGCAAGCACCTGGTGCTGGAATACACCGGCTATGATTCCTTCGAGGTCAAGCGTGCCAAGGTGCTGACGGCCAACTCCGGCTCCACCACCCCCGGCATCGGCGGCGGCACCATGCCCCAGGTCATTTACCCCCTGAACGACTGGATCAACGCCGAAGTCGAACGGCAGCAGATCCCCTACTGGAAGGTCGCCTATCCGGACGTGTATCTGTCCGCTGAAGACACCAACCGCGCGGCGGACCTGAAAGTCCAGCTGGACTACGCCGTGGAGACCTGGACCGCGCAGTTCATCACCGGCAGCAAGTCCGTGGAGACGGATTATGATGCCTTCATGAACGAGATCCAGAAGCTGGGTGAGGAATACCAGGCCATCTATCAGGCCGCTTACGCGAAATAAGGTTCCAATAACGCATTGGGGGCGCAGCCGATCGGCTGCGCCCCTGTTTTTTTTGTTTATGGAGGATTCGTGCTATTCCTCCGCGACGGACGCAAGGTACTTGGCAAATTCGTCCGTCAGGCCCAGGTCCCAAAGAAGGGTGCAGGACAGATACCTCAATCGCCCGTCCCGCGCCCCGACAAAGGCGTTCACCGTATCCTCGACGGAAACGCCGATCTCCGAGGGCCGCACCGGCATGCCGGTTTTCTCAAGCGTCTCCCGCAGTTTGTCCTCCTCCGGCAGTTCCTCCCCGATCACCTGCAGGATCTCCTCCCAATGGCTCAGGATCCTGTCCAGCCGTTCCCTGTGGGCGGCCGGATCGTTTTTGTGGCCCTGCCTTTCCATTTCCAGGATCTCCGGGGCAGTCTTGCCGAAGATCCTCCGGATCTGCCCCTCCCATTTTTCCTTTGTCATCGCCTGCCACCAGGCCTCGGCCTTCTGCCGGTCCGGACGGATGAGGCGGATCTTCCTGTACAGCTTCATCGCCAGCACCGTACCCACTCCCACCTGGATGCCGTGCAGGTCATAGGGCTTTCCCCGCTCCAGGGCGAACATCTCCCACATGTGGGAAAAATAATGCTCCATGCCCGACGCGGGGCGGGAGATCCCCGCATAGGCCATGGCAATGCCGGAGATCACCAGGCCCTCCGCCACGGCCTGAACGGCCGCCGGGTCCCTGTCCGGAATGCCGGGGGCCGCGTCCATCACCCTTTGAAGGGCCGCGCGCATGAGGCCGGCCACCGTTTCGCAGTAATATTCCCCGGTGACGATGTGGCTGATCCGCCATTCGCACAGGGCGATGTATTTGGCCGCCATGTCCCCAAGGCCCGCCCACAGCATCCGCATGGGGGCCCGGCAAAGAATGTCCGTATCCAGCAGGATCCCCCTCGGGGACTGGTTGTACAGCGTCAGCTTGACCCCATTCACCTCCATGGCGGAGGAATTGGAGGCGTATCCGTCCATGGAGGGAGCTGTGCCGATGATGGCGTTCTTTTTTCCCAGGGCATGGGCCAGCACCTTGCACAGGTCATTGATGACCCCGCTGCCCACCCCCAGGATCAGGTCACAGGAGGGGTCATAGTGCAGAAGGAGGCTCCCTGTCTCCCATTCCGCCGGGGCCGCCCGCTGTCCCTCGCAGGGCAGCAGAAAGAGGACGCAGGGGATCCCCGCCTCTTTGAGCAGCTCCACGGTTCTTTTTCCGGCTGCCCGGTACGTGTTTTCGTCACAGAGCACAAAGGGCTTTCCGCAGCCCATGGCCCGGACCATTTCCGGGGCTTTTTCCAGCGCGCCCGGCCCGATCCTGAGATAGTCCGCCCGAAAGGCATGGGTTTTTCCGCATCCGCAGGCGTATCCCCCGGGACGGACCAGCTCCTCCAGGGTCATCGAAGAAAAATCCGGCATCTCCAGCCCTCCTTCAGCGGGAAGCGCCGCCCTTGGGCAGGGTGCCCAGGATCTGCCTTGCCTCCGCGGGCGTAGCCGCTTCAAGCCCCATGGCGTGGATCAGGCGGACCAGGCGCTCCACCACCTGATGGTTGTATTGGGCCTGCTCCCCCGGCGCAAGGTAGGCGCTGTCCTCAAAGCCGATGCGCACAATGGAAGCCCCCAGGGCCATGGCCCCGGCCAGAAAATCCCAGTTGTCCCGTCCGTAATGGGTCACGCCCCAGCGGGCATCCCCGGGCACCGCGGACCGGAAGGCGGTCAGGCAGGTCATGTCCGGCTGCATGCCGCCCTGGTGGCCGAACACCAGGTTGTAGAAGATCGGCCTGCGATAGGGCGTTCTTGCGGCGCTGCGCTCGATGTTGTAGAGCATGCCGATGTCGAACACCTCCACCTCCGGGATGATGCCCCGCTCATAGCACTGCCTGGCGCAGTAGTCCATATCCGAATCCGTATTGATATACAGCGCGCCGTTCAGGTTGGTGCTGCCTCCGTTCAGGGAGGCGCTTTCCACCCGCGGATACGCAAGCGGACGGCACCGCTCCTCGATGGTCATATTGGAGATGCCGCCCGTGGAGGCCTGCACCACCACGTCCGTCCTGCGAAGGATCTCCTCAAAGCTTTCCTCGAACGCCTTTGTATCCGGCGTCAGGCTGCCGTCCGGAAGCCGGCAGTGCAGATGGCACATGGCCGCTCCCGCCTCCACGCTCTTTTTTACATCCTCCGCCAGGGCGGGGATATCAATGGGCGTTCCCGCCTTCACCGGCGCCAGGGAAATGATGATCTTGCGCATTTTAACCTTCCTCCTTCAGCCGCACAGGGTCTCCACAATGTCCCGCAGGGTGCTGTCTCCGCCCACGTTGCCCGGGAAAATAATATAGGACAGGCCCGGGAACAGGCTTTCCTCCCCGGTCTTCCACACAGGGATTCCCGGCTGGGCCTGGCCCAGCACCGTCGCCTTTCGGACCCGCAGGGCCTTGACCCCCACGTCGCTGGAGGTGATGCCCCCTTTGGCGATCAGGAACCGGGGCCTGAGGGAAAGGGAGGAGACCACCGCCGTCAGCGCGTCCGAAATGTCCACCGAGAGGCGCAGCATCTGTTCCGCGTCCATCCCTTCCGGCGCTACCAGGGTCCGGCTGGTATAGACCACGGCGGTCTTTCCTTCCCGCATGGCCTCCGCTGCCTCATCCGCCGCCCGGCGGGTCTCCTCCCGCAGGGCCCCGGGACGCCGCCACCCGCTTACGTCAAATTCCACAAAGCACAGGGGCAGCCCCGAGGCCCGGAGGCATTCCAGCTGCCGGGTGGTCTTCGCCACATGGCTCCCCACGATCACAAGGCCTCCCGTCCCGTCGCCATGTCCGCACATTTCCGCCCGGGAAAGCAGGGGGCGGTCGTCGATATGCCCCAGCGCCTTGGGCACCGCCGCGGCGCTGCGCAAAAGATAGTGGACCCCCTTTTCCGCGAGACGGGTCAGCAGGACCGACAGGGCCTGTACGTCCGTATCCTCCAGGGCGTCGCAGACCACATAGCGGAAGTCCTTGGCCGAAAGCAGCTTTTCCTCCATGCGCGCCCACTTTAGCCCGCGCAGTTCCTCCAGGTCCAGCCGCAGGACCTGCCCCGCCGCCGTCCCGCCGCCGGTCTTTTCCTCAATGTATTCCGGCAGGTACGAATGATGGTATCCAAAGGTCTTGTCCCGGGCGAATTCCGTTTGGGCCGCGGGGGTCAGCCGCTCTCCCTCTTTTACGTAATGGACCCCGTTCAGGGTAAAGCGCCCGCCCTCGCGGAAATAGGGGCAAAGCACCTCTCCGGCGAAAGGAAGCGCCCCCAGGGACTCCAGCGTCTCCCGCAGCACCCGGGTCTCCAGGGGGAAATGGCCCCGCAGCGTGGAGTCCCCCCGGGAGATGACCGTCAGCTTCCTTCCGGCGGTCCGGGCAGCCTGCCAGGCGTTCCGGGCGATCTCCCGGTGGACCCGGGCGGTTTTTTCGGCCGGAAAGCTGCGGGAATTGGTCAGCACATACTTCAGGCTTCCCGGGCCGGAGAAAAGCTCCTCCAGCGTCTCCTCCCGCCAGTCGGTCACCACGGGGACATCGTGCACCGTCTGGACCCCGGTGGGGTCGTCATCCAGCACCAGGAAGCACCTGTCCTCCTCCGGACGGGTCTCGTCGTAGAGGCGGCGGATCTCCTCCCGGGCGTTAGCATGCGCCCACAGCTTTTCGCATTCGTTAAAGGTCTCAGCCGCATTCAGCACGGGCCTGTTTTCATCCATCCGTCACACCTCCCGCCAGGCCAGGGGCATCCAGATCAGCATTTCCCCCATTCCCCGGTTGTCCCAGGCGTAATAGGGGATCAGGCGCGCCTTTACCGGGACAGGCGAAGCCTCCTCCAGGGTCCTGTACAGCGCGTCCCTGGCCTCCGGAGGCTTCTTTTTGCATAACAGGGTGGTTTCATAGGCCGTGAAGGTGCGGCCCTCCAGGGTCTCCTCGGTCTTCTCAAACACGGGATGGACCGGCAGCAAAAGGTCCTGCAGGCTGTCCGCCTCCGGCACGTCCGGGGATTCCAGGCAGTACACCAGCGGGCCCGCTTCCACGGCGGCCCGGCCCCGGTCCTCCTCGATCATTCCGCTGCCGACGGTCAGGCGCGGCTCCGCGGGCAAAAGCAATTCGCAGGCAAAGTCCGCCCCGGCTGCGACGGCGGTATAGGTCCCCGCCTCCGGGTGCTCCGTTACGCCCTTCGTGCAAAGATTTGCGCCGGCGGCCCAGGATGGAATGCGCAAATGCAGGGTAAAAGGCACGCCGTTGCTCTCCGTCACCGAAATGGTGATCTTCCCGTCGAAGGGATACGCCGTCTCCTGCTTCAGGGTAAATACGGCCCCGTTCTTCAGGGAGAAACGGGCGGCATTGGCCCCATACAGGCCGGTCCACACGCCCTCCCCGTCCACGGCGTAGGCGTATTCCGAGGTCTGCGAAAGGGTTCTGCACAGGTTCGGGGGGCAGCAATAGCTGGTGATGTACTCGGTGCGCTCCTGCCCCCAGAGCAGCTCGTAATCCAGCTTCCGTGCCCGCTCCAGCATGTTCTCGTAGAAAAACTTCCGCCCGTCCAGGCTGATGCCGGCCATGTTCACGTTCAGCAGCATGCGCTCGAGCATGTCCATGTATTCCGCGCGGGGGTCCATCAGGAACATCCGCCAGGCCCAGAACATGCCCCCCAGGGAGGCGCAGGTCTCGTTATAGGCGGTGATGTTGGGCAGCTGGTATTCGTAGCCATAGGCCTGGTGCACCAACTGATGATGGAAGAAATTCCCGTACGGGGAGGCGCCGTTGTACAGCGCGCCGCACCCGCCGGTCAGGTAGATCTTCCTGCTGGTCAGATGCGTCCAGACGGACTCCAGCACCTTCCGGTAGTCCGGGTCTCCCGTTTCCATGTACAGGTCGCAGAGCCCCGCGTACAGGTAATTGGCCCTCACCGCATGCCCGACGATCTTCCTGTGCTGCTTCAGGGGCAGCCGGTCCTGGTTGTCGTCCAGGCCGTCTTTTACGCTGTCCCTCAGTTCCACCGCCAGCCGCGCCAGGTCCAGGTAGTCCTTCTTGCCGGTGGTCCGGTACAGTTCCACAAGGCCCATGTAATGGGAGGGGCAGACCGCGGTCTTGACTTCGCCCGTGCGTGCGGCCTCCTCATACAGGGTCTTCAGGTATCCGGCAGCCTTTTCAGCCACCTTCAGGAAGCTGTCTCGTCCCGTCAGACGGTAATGCAGACAGGCGGAGGTGAACAGGTGGCCCATGTTATAGACTTCAAAATCGTTGATGTCCCCCTGCCGCATGGGGCCCTTCCCCTGTTTTTCGCCGATGATCTGCTTGGTGGAAAGGTAGCCGTCCGCTTGCTGGGCCCTGGCGAACAGCCCGATATAGTCCTCCAGCCGCTCAAGCAGCTCCCGGTTTTCGGACCGGACCGCGGTATACACCGCCGCCTCGAACCATTTGTAAAAATCCCCGTCCCCGAAAACCGTGCCGGCGAAGGCTCCCTCCGCCTCTCCGGCGGCGATGCGGAAATTCTCCACCACGTGGCTGATGTCCTTTCCCTCGAACATGCGCATCAGGTGGGGCACGGTGACCTGCGAAACGGTCTCAAAGCGCTCCTTGTACAGCCCTCCCGTCCATTGGACGTCCTGAAAGGGGACGCAGGACAAACGGGCATAGGGCGAACGGGACGTATCGGTGATCATGCTTTCCATCCTTTCGCTTCCAGCGCCTTTTTCAGTTCCGCAGCGCCAAACCGGGGGCTGGACAGGGTGGGCTTCCCGACCGCCTCCTCGATGTCCTTCTCCACATAGGCCATAGAGCCCTGCGCCAGCACGATGACGTCCACCCGGGGGGCCATTTTCTTCGCCTCGGCCACAAGAAGCGCCCTGAACGCCTCCTGGTCCATGCCAAAGGCGTCCACCAGGCCGTCCACCAGCTCCACGTGCCTGCCCATTTCCCGCGCGGCGCGCTCAATGGTGTTCTTGGTGGGGTTCAGGGTCGTGGCCAGGGTGGCCAGCACGCCCACGCGCCTGCCCAGCCGAGCCGCTTCCCGGCACATTTCCTCGTCGATGCGCACCACCGGCACGCCAAGATACCTCGCGGCGGGCTGGAACGCGTCCGCGGTCTCCCCCACCGAGGAGCAGATGTTCAGGATGGCGTCCGCGCCGGAAAGGACCGCGTCGACAAACATGCCGTAAAGCCGCGCCGCCGCGCCGGGGGTCACATAGCCCGCGTCGCGGACCTCCGCGATGATGGAGGGATCCTGCCTGGAGAGCAGCTCCGCCTCCGGGCCCAGGTTGGCCCGGACCTCCCTCTCCACCAGTTCGATAAGCTCCGGCGTGGTGCCGGTATAGATCAATGCCGCTTTCATTGCTTCCGTCTCCTTCCTGCCTTCGCTCCCGCCCGGGGAGTCTTGTCCTCAGCGCGCCCCGTTGCCCAATACCCTTTGGACCGCTTCCTGCCAGAGGGCGTATCTGGCCTCGCGTTTCGCTTCCTCCATCTTCGGATGGTAAATATGATAGTGATTCCTCTCAAAAATGTCCTCCGGATACAGCCCCACCGCGATGCCCGCGGCATAGGCCACCCCCACGCAGGACAGTTCCTCCGCGTCCGGCACCAGCACAGGGGCCTTCAGCATGTCGCTCTGGAACTGCATCAGCCACGGGTTTCTGGAGGGACCTCCGTCCACCCGCACCTCCACCTGATTGATGCCGGCCTCCTGCTGCATCAGGCGGACGATATCCGTGATCTGGAAGGCAATGGCCTCCAGACCGGCCTTCACCAGCTCCGCCCTGCCGGTGGCGCGGCTCATGCCCACAAAAGCCGCGGAAACGTCGCTGCGCCAATAGGGCGCCCCCAGGCCGGAAAAGGCGGGCACCAGGACGGTTTTGTCCAGGGGATTGGCCTTCTCCGCCAGGATGGCGGATTCCTTGGCGCTCTCAAGCAGCCCGGCCTGGTCCTTCAGCCAGGTGACAATGGCCCCGGAATAATTGACGTTCCCCTCCAGGATGTAATTCACCCTGCCCTTCAGTTTCCAGGCCAGGGAGGTCACCAGCCCCAGGCGGGACAGAATCGGGCTTTCCCCGATGTTCATCATGATGGACGACCCGGTACCGTACCCCACCTTCAGCATGCCCCTTTCAAGGCACCCCTGGGCGAACAGCGCTGCATGGGAATCCCCCATGACACAGTAAATGGGCACGGGGGAAGGCAGGATGCCCTCAAAGTCCGTTTCCCCAAGCCCCTCGTCCGACCCGGTCACCTGGGGCATGCAGGCCTGAGGAATGCCAAACAGGTCCAGCAGCTCCCGGTCCCATTCAAGCGTGTGGATATTGAACAGCTGGGTGCGGGAGGCGTTGGAATAATCCGTCCGGAAGGAACGCCCCCCCGTCAGGCGGTACACCAGGAAACTGTCCATGGTGCCGCAGCAAAGGTCCCCGTTCTCGGCCCTTTCCCGGACGCCGGGCACGTTCTGAAGGATCCAGGCGAGCTTCGCGGCGGAGAAATACGGCGAAAGCCTCAGGCCGGTCTTTTCCTGGACGATCCCTGCCTTGCCGGAGAGGGACTCGCAGATCTTCTCCCCCCGGGCGCACTGCCAGACCACCGCGTTGTATATGCTTTTCCCCGTGTGTCTGTCCCACATCAGGGCCGTTTCCCGCTGGTTGGAAATGCCTGCGCCCCGGATCTCCCGGGGAGAAACGCCGCTCTTCTCGATCAGTTCCCGGACCAGCAGGAGCAGGTTCTGCCAGATTTCCTCCGGGTCATGCTCAACATAGCCTCTTTCGTCGATGATCTGCCTGTGAGGACGGTCCACCCGCTTTAGGATGCGCCCTTCCCCGTCAAACAGCAGCACCTTGGTGCTCTGGGTGCTCTGGTCGATGGCCACAAGATATGCCATGGTCTCACTCCTTCCACGCCCGAAGGACGGTCTTTGCGATCCCCTCTCCCGTCAGGCCGTAGTACTCAAACACCTCCCGGGAGGTGCCGGTGATGACAGGCGTGTCCGGCAGGGCCAGATTGATCACCCTTTTGGGATCGCACGCCGAGATCACCTGGGCCACCATGGCGCCAAGGCCGCCGTATGGCGCGTGCTCCTCCACGGTCACCACCAGCTTCTTGCCCTCCGCGGCCTTCAAAAGCCCTTCCCGGTCCAGGGGTTTGACGCAGTACATATCCAGCGCGCCGGCGGAAAGGCCCTGTTCCCGGAGCAGGCCCACAGCCTCCTGGACAGGCTTGACCATTTCGCCGCAGCCCACCAGCAGCACGTCCGTCCCCTCGGAGAGGACCGTGGCCCGGTCCATCTCAAAGGGGACCGCGTTCTCTTCATAAACATCCTCCACGGGGTTGCGCCCCAGGCGGATATAGGCGGTCCCCTCATCCCGCACCAGGCATTCAAACAGCTTCCGCGTCTGATGCCGGTCCGAGGGCAGATAGACCCGCATGCCGGGGATCGCGCTCATGGCAGCGATGTCCTGGGCGGAGTGATGGGTCATGCCCAGGGCGCCGTAGCTGACGCCGCCGGAGATGCCGATAAGCTTGACATTGGTGTTGGAATAGGCGCAGTCCACCTTGCACTGCTCATAGCTGCGGGTGGTGATAAACGATGCCGGGGAAGCCGCGAAGGCCCGCTTTCCGCAGGACGCGAGCCCCGCCGCGATGGAGACCAGGTTCTGCTCGGCGATGCCCACCTCCACGAACTGGGCGGGAAAGGCCTCCGCAAAGGAGGTCAGGGAAGCGCTGCCCCGGCTGTCGCTGCAGAGCACCACCAGGTTCCTGTCCCTGGCGGCCGCCTCCTTGAGCACCTCGCACATCACGGCCCGGTTGGGGATCTTATTCACGGCACAGCGCCTCCTTCCTCTCCTGCAGTTCCCTGCAGATGATCCCGTATTCCTCCGGGGTCGGCAGATGATGATGCCAGGAGGCCTTGTTCTCCATGATGGAGGCGCCTTTGCCCTTGACCGTGTTCGCGATGACCACGCTGGGCTTTCCCTTGACAGCCTCCGCCTCGTCAAAGGCGGCGTTCAGCTGCTCCACGTCGTTGCCGTCCTTTACATCGATCACGTGCCAGTCGAAGGACGCAAAGCGCGCATGCAGGTCATGATGGGCCATCACGTCCTCCGTGCTGCCGGAGATCTGCAAACGGTTGCGGTCGATGACGGCGCAAAGGGTATCCAGCTTGTAATGTCCCGCCGCCATGGCCCCTTCCCATACGGAGCCCTCGGCCAGTTCCCCGTCGCCCATCAGGGTATAGACCCGGTAACGCCTTTGGTCCATCCTTCCGGCCAGGGCCATGCCCACGCTCACCGAAAGGCCGTGTCCCAGGGAGCCGGAGTTCATTTCGATGCCGGGAAGGGTATTGTGGGGATGGCCGATGTATTCCGAGCCGAACCGGGAGAACTTCGCCTTGACCTCCTCCAGGTCCAGGAACCCCTTGTCCGCCAGCACCGCGTACAGGGTCTCCACGCAGTGCCCCTTGGACAGCACAAAGCGGTCCCTGTCCGGGTCCTTTTGCCTGTCCGGAGCCACGTTCATCCTGCTGTAGAGCGTCAGCATGATCTCCATGCTGCTCATGTCGCCGCCGATGTGCCCGCCGCCCCCGGCCATGATGATGTCCACCACGTCCCGGCGAAGGTCATAGGCCTTGATCGCCAATGCGTTCATATCACACCTCATCAAAAGTTACATCCTCCCCATGGAGATACGCCTTCACCTTGTCCTCAATGGGGTCGTACAGATCGGGCTTCACGCCGATGTACTTGCAGGCCTCGTACACCACGGGCACCACGTCCCCGTGGATGGCCGCCACATGGTGGATGTAGGGACCCTCCACCACCTTGGCCTCCAGGCGCTTGAGGTTGTTGACCTCCACCCACACATAGGTGCCGCGGGTCCAGGGGCCGTCGATGCCCCGGGCGTGGCCCAGCAGGATGGAATACTCGCCCTCGTCCCCGTCAAAGCGCACCAGGCTCATGGGGCCGTGCTTGGCCTCGGCCGAGACCGCGCCGTTTTCCGGGAAGGCTACGGGCACGCAGATGGAGGGCTTTTCCCTGGCCACGGAAATGGGCCAGGGCCCGCAGTGCTGCAGGAGCTCCCCGTTCTCGTTGTCCGGATGACGCACCGTCCAGTCGGAGAACATGACCCGCCGCTCGTTCATGCAGGCCGCCTCCGCGATCAATTGGGAAATGGCCCCATGGATGTCCGTTTCGCACACCACCGGGATTCCCTCCTCATTCAGCAGGGCATTGGCGGCGCAGGGCATGATGTGGATCTCGTCCTGAAGGGCGTTCCAGCACTGGATGGCGATGGCGTTGCAGCCGTACTTCTCCGCCAGGGACTTCATGGCCACCTTCAATTCCGCCACCCTGTACAGTCCCTTGTCATCGATGGTGCAGGTCATGTACTCGCGGCAGTAGGCGACCACCTTCTCCACCTCGGCCTTTTCCTCCCGCCATTTCTTCATCTCGGCGTAGAGCTCCGGCAGGGGGATGGGCGCCAATTGGATGTTGAATTTTTCCAGCAGCTCGCCCTCGTTGCACATGGTGGACCAGAAGTCAAAGGGCCTGGGGCCGATCTGCAGGATGCGGGTGTGCCTGAACACCTTCACCACGTTGCACACCGCCAGGAAGTCCCGCACGCCCCGTTCAAATTCGGGATCGGTCAAATTGCAGTTGTTCATGTAGGTAAAGGGCACCCGGAAGCGGCGCAGCACCTTGCCCGTGGCGAACAGCCCGCACTGGGAATCCCGGAGGCGCATGCCCTTTTCGTCGGGCCTTTCGTCCCGGGGGCCCCACAAAAGCACCGGCACATTCAGGGCTTTGGCCAGGCGGGCGCATTCGTATTCCGTGCCGAAATTGGCGTGGGGCAGGAACAGCCCGTCCACCTTTTCCCGGCGGAATTTCGCAATGATCTTCTCAAGGCCCGCGTCGTCATACAGAAGGCCTTCCTCGTTGATGTCGTCGATGTCCACAAAATCGATGTTCATCTCCCGAAGGCGGTCCGCCGTCAGGTTCCGGTATTCCACCGCCGCGGGAGCGCTGAAAATGGCTCTCCTTGTAGGGGCAAAGCCCAGTCTGATGTTCGCGCGCATGGTTCTTCCCTCCTCTTCTGTCATCCCCGGGGGGCTTCCTCCAGGGTATAGGTTACACTCCAATCGCCGGATCCGGTTTCGGCCCGCCAGTGTCCGTCCGCGTCCAAAGCAAAGTCCAGATCCCCCTCCGGCTCCCCGGCGTCCGCCTCCAGCACGATGGCGGCGGAGGCGTTGACCGGGACGCGCACCCGCAGGGTGATCTTGTCCCCCTCCCGCGTCCAGGCGCTTGAGACCGTTCCGTAGACGCTTTCAAAGGCCCCCTCGGCAAAGGAAAGGCCGCCGCCGGTCTGGGGGGCGATCACCGCGTGATGGTATCCCGGGTCCTCCTCGTCGATCTCAAGGCCCGCCACCACCCGGTACAGCCATTCTCCGATGGCGCCGTAGGCATAGTGGTTGAAGGAGTTCATGTCCGGGCTCCAGAGGCTGCCGTCAGGCTTCATGCCGTCCCAATGCTCCCAGATCGTGGTGGCTCCCGCCCTGACCTGATAGAGCCAGGAGGGAAAGTCCTCCTTCAAAAGCAGGTCATAGGCCTCCTTTTTGCACCCGTTTCCGCTCAGCGCGTGGCAGAAATAGGGCGTCCCCATAAAGCCGGTCACCAGGTGCCCCCCTTCCCGGGCCAGAAGGCGTTTGAGCCCCTCCACCGTGCCCCGGACCCCCTTTGGGGGCACCAGGGCAAAGTACAGCGCCAGGATATGGGCCGTCTGGGTCTGGACGGTCATGACGCCGTTTTCGTCCAGGAAGGCGGATTGGAATTTGCTTACGATCCGCCGGTACAATTCTTCGTATTGCTCCGCCAGTTCCTTTTCCCCCAGCACCCGGCAGCATTTGACAAACAGGCCGGTGGAATAGGCGTAATACGCCGTGCTGGTCAGTTCGGTGGGGGTCGCGCCCCAATAGCTGCCTTCCTTGGCGTCCAGCGCCACCCAGTCCCCGAACTGCAGCCGGTAGCTCCACATCAGGTCCCGGGAGTGGGCCGTCATAAAATCGATCCAGGCCTTCATGCTGTCAAACTGGGTCCTGAGGATCTCCCGGTCCCGGTAGGTCAGGTACAGCGTCCAGGGCAGGATCACCGCCACGTCCGCCCAGCCCGCCGCGGAATGGGTGCCCTGCCGGAGCAGCCAGTCGTCCGTGGAGGGAAAGCGCTGCAGCTGGTCCGGCACCATATGGGGAACGCCGCCGGCCTCCTTCTGGTCGATGGCCACGTCCCGAAGCCATTTGCGGAAAAAGGCGTCCGTGTTTCTCAGGAAGGAGGCCGTGCGGCAGAAGATCTGCGCGTCCCCCGTCCAGCCCATGCGCTCGTCCCGCTGGGGGCAGTCCGTGGGGATGTCCAGGAAGTTGCCCCGAAGGCTCCATTCGATGTTGTGCTGCAGCCGGTTCAAAAGCGTTTCGGAGCAGGCAAAGCGGCCCGTTTCGGCCATTTCCGAATGGATCACGCAGGCTTGGAAATGCTCCGCCCGCACCTCCTCCGGCCAGTTTTCCACCAGGGCGTAGCGGAACCCCTGGAAGGAGAACTTTTCGTCGTAAACCGTTTCCTCCTCCCCCCGGCAGATGTAGCGGATCTCCGCCAGCGCCCCCCGGAGGTTGTCAAAATAAGCGTTGCCCGAGGCGTCCAGGATCTCAAAGCACCTCAGGTGGCACAGCGCCCCCTCCCTGCCCCGAACGGAAAAGCGGACGTGCCCGGTCAGATTCTGGCCAAAATCCAGTACCGTTTCCCCCTTGGGCGTCCTCAGGATCTCCCGGACCGGAAGGACCTGGGCGATGACCGGGCGGCTCAGGGCCTGGGGCGTCAGGGCCTCCATGGGGAAGGAAAGGGGCTCCGCGGGCCGCCACAGGAGGTCCTTGGGACGGTATTCCCGGGCAAAGCGGCGCAGGGCCTCTTTTTCCTCCCCGGTAAAGGGCTGCTGCTTCCTGTCCCGAATCGGCGCGCCTGTCCCCTCCCGCCTTTCGCCCAGGGGCGGGACAAAGCCGGGGGCGTTCCACCCGGGCTGGTCCAGGCGCGCGTCACAGCGCTCCCCGTCATAGATCTCCGAAAACGTGACGGGGGACGCGCAGCCGAGCCAGCTCTCATCCGTCACCACGGTCTCCTCCGTGCCGTCCTGGTAACGGACCGTCAGCTGCGCCAGAAAGCCCGTCCTTGGGCCATAGGTGCACCTTTCGTGGATGAATCCCATCATCCCCTTGTACCAGCCCGCGCCCACATGAGCGCCGATCACATTCTCCCCCTCGCGGAGCTTTTCCCCCACCTCCCAGGTCTGGTAGCACAGGTGCCTGTCATAGGTGGTCCAGCCGGGCAGCATTTCCTCGTTCCCGACCCGCTGCCCGTTCAGGTACAGCTGATACAGTCCCAGGGCGGTGGCGCAGACAAAGGCCTCCCGGACGGGCTTGGTGATGCAAAAGGACTTGCGAAGATAGCTCCCCCCCGAGTGGACCCAGTCCCCCTCCTTCTCTGCGGAGATCACTCGTCCCCGCCAGGCGTCCTTCTTAAGCCCGCTCAGGAAGGAGGCCGGGGCGCTCCAGCCGCTTTCCTCCGTTTGGGTTCTTACCCGGACCCGCAGGAAATACGCCCGGCAGGGCTCAAGGGCGAAGCGCGGCTGTACGTGGGCGGATTCGTCGCTTTCCACCCATCCGCTGTCCGAAAGGAGCTCCTCAAAGGAGGGATCCCCGGCCAGCTGCCACCGGTAGGCAGTCTGACGCACGTTCCTTTGGTCGCTTTTCATCACCCAGCCAAGGCATGGCATCTCCTCCACGCCCTGGGGGAAGGTCCCTCCGTCCAGCAGGATCTGATCCACTCTGATCACGCGCGCATCTCCTCCTTCTCTCTGCGGAGCACCCACACGTCCCGTCCCGCGATGAACGCTTTTCCCGTCACGTTCCTTCCGGTGAGCAGGTCCCGACAGACTTCGCCGCCAAAGTCCACCCACGCTTCATCGGCGTTGTGGTTCAGCACAAAAAAGGTCTCGCCCTGCCCGTTCTGCCGGCGGGTGATTTCCACCCCCGGGGCGCTGTCAAACAGTCCCTTCAGGCCGGTCTCCCGGCAAAGCTCCTTCAGAAGGTCCGAAAGGAACGCCTCCTCCGGCTGGGTGCCGATGTAATACGCCCGGCCCTTTCCAAAGGCGTTTTTCGTCACGCAGGGCATGCCGGCATAGAAATCCGCCCCGTAAACAGCCAGCGGCTCCGCGCTGCGGCAGTGCAGCAGGTCGCAAAGAAAGCCGCAGACGTATTCCCGTCCGGGGAAAGGCCCCGGTCCCTGCGGGACCATGCGGTTTTCCTCCTCGGGCCGCAGGGCGTCGGTTTCCTCCACCCAAATGCCCATTACGTCCCGGAGCTTTCCGGGGTATTCCCCGAAGACGCACCGGTCGTTCTCATCCGCCAGGCCGCTCATGACGGTGGCCACCAGGGTGCCGCCCTGCCGGACGTATTCGGTCAGACGCTCCGCCACACCGGGCTTTGTCATGTACAGCATGGGGGCCACCACCAGATCGTACCCGGAATAATCGGTATCCGCCCCCGGGTTGACAAAGTCCACCGGGATGTTCCGGTCATGGAAGGGCTTGTAATACCGCCACAGCGTTTTCAGATAGTCCATGTCCTTGCTGGGCCCGCTGGAAAGCTCCAGCGCCCACCAGTTGTTCCAGTCCAGAAGCATTGCCGCCCTGGCCGGGGTCCGCCCCCGGAGGAACACGTCCCCAAGGCTTTCCAGCTCCTTCCCGAGCTTTTCCGCCTCCCGGAAGACCCGGGTGTTTTCATGCCCCGCGTGGCTGATGATGGCCCCGTGGAATTTCTCCTGCCCGGCCACCGACTGCCGCATCTGGAAGAACAGGCAGGTGTCCGCGCCGTGGGCCATGGCCTGGTAGGACAAAAGCCTCACCTCGCCCGGCCTTTTGAGCTTGTTGTAGGGCTGCCAGTTCTGCTGGTTGGGGGACTGCTCGGTCAGCACAAAGGACTGCCCGCCCTTGAGGCCCCGCATGATGTCGTGCTTCATGGCCACAAAGGAAGGCGGGTCCTGGGGCCAGGGATAATTGTCCCAGCCCACCACGTCCAATTCCCGAGTAAAGGTGAATTGGTCCAGCTTTTTGATAAAGCCGCTCATGTTGGTCAGGATGGGGATCTCCGGATTGTAGCTTTTCAGGACGTCATATTCGTTGCGGAAGCATTCCGCGGTGGAATCGGTCAGAAACCGCATATAATCCAGCTGGATGGCGGGGTTGAAGCGGTAATCGTCGTTCAGCTCCGTGGGCAGGGTCACTTCCTCAAAGGAATACACCGTCCGTCCCCAGAAGGAGGTATGCCAGCGGCTGTTGAGCTCCTCCACGCTGCCGTAGCGCCTGCGCAGCCAAAGGCGGAAGCGGGCCTGGCAGACAGGGCAGTAGCAGGAGGTTCCGTATTCGTTGGACACATGCCACATGGCCAGGGCGGGGTGATGGGCGTAGCGCCTGCCGAACTCGTGGGCGATGGCTGCTGCCCGCTCCCGGTACTTGAGGCTGTTGACGCAGAAAAACACCCGCATGCCGTGGGTGCGTTTGCGGCCCTGGATATCCACCGGCAGCACCTCCGGATACCGGGTGGACAGCCAGGCCGGCTGCGCCGTGGTCGGCGTGGCCAGGCACACGCGGATGCCGTTTTCCCAGATCACCTCCAGGATGTGGTCCAGCCAGGCAAAATCGTACACGCCCTCATCCGGCTCCAGCTTCGCCCAGGAAAACACCGGCAGCGTCAGCAGGTTGATGCCCGCCTTTTTAAACAGCCGCATGTCCTCCCGCAAGGTCTTTTCGTCCCATTGGTCCGGGTTGTAATCCCCGCCGTAATAGATCCTGTCCGCCTGTTTCATTCCTGCTCCCTCCGCTGCTTAGTCGTAACGGAATCCCGCATCACCAGTTCCACGCCCACCTCGGTTTTGATAAAGCCGGCGTTTTTCTCGTCCGGCAGGGAAAACAGCGTGCGCACCACGGTCTGTCCCAGTCCCCTCCGAAAAACGTGCACCGTGCTCAGCTGCGGGGTACAGGCCAGGCAGATGGCGGTATCGTCCATGCCGATGATGGATACGTCCTCCGGCACCCGCCAGCCCGCCTCCTGAATGGCGCGCATGCAGCCGATGCCCATGATGTCGTTGCCGGCGAAAAAGGCCTCCGGCAGCCTGCGCCCCGCCTGAAGGAAGGCCTTCATGTCCTCATAGGCGCCGTTCATGGTGGGCCTGACCGGCCAGATGTCCTTGTCCTCCAGGGTCAGGCCGTGCTGCGCCAGGCTCAGGCGGAGTCCCTCCAGGCGCTCGGTCATGTTGTTGAAGGAAATGCTGCTGGCGATGTGCTGGATGTCCCTGTGCCCCGCCTGATAAAGGGCCTCCCCCGCAAGGTACCCCGCCTGGCGGTTGTTCATGACCACCGAGTGCACGTCCTGCAGGGCAAAGCGGTTGTCCAGCACCACCATGGGGGATCGGAAGCCCATGAACTGCCTAAGCTCCTTTTCGTTCATTTCGGTCCCCAGCAGGATGATCCCGGCGCACTCCTCATTGCGGAAGGTGCTGACCTGGTTCAGGTAGTCCGCGTCCGTGCTGGCCTTCACATGGCTGATGAGCAGCTCCAGGCCCATCCGGTGGCATTCCAGCTGAATGCTCTCGATCAGCTCCGAAAAAAACGGCGTGTCCATTACCACCATGCCGTGGGAACGGAAAACGATCATCCTGACGTGCCGTCCCGCCCTGGGCGATTCCCTGCCCGGCTGGTAGCCCATCTCCCGGGCGATGGCAAGGATGTTTTCCTGCACGGCCTTGCTGACGCCGGACCGTCCGTTCAGCGCGTTGCTCACGGTCGCGGGGGATACGTTGGCGCGTTTGGCAATGTCTCTCAACGTGTATTTCATGGAAAAAATGCCTCTCTTCCCGGTGGATTCTCCGCATTTTAGCCCTAACAGCGCACAAACGTCAAATACCATTTCCTTCTTGTATCCAGTCCTGTCTCCCCGCTCCCGCCCGGGCGGGTCCCACGTTTTGGCACACCTCCTCCAGGCCCCCGGCTCGGACGGTGACGCGGCCCTCTCCCCGAACGACGGCGTGGACACGGCCCCGCCAGGCCCTTGCGCGGCCCTCTCCGAAGCCCTCCTCCGAGGAGGGATCGGCGCTGCCCACCGCAAGGAGCGTGCACCCCTCGCAATGGAAGGCGATCGTTCTTGCGTCAAAGGCGCATTCCGTGCCTTTTTCATCGGTCAGCACAGCCGTCAGGAAGGCCGTATCCCCCACCTGCTCCGCTTCCAGGCGGACACGGGCGGCCCCGGACGGGGTGAACAGGATGTCCCGGCGCCCCTTCTCATCCACCGCCTCCAGCGTTCCCGGCGCGTACAGCAGGTCAAAGGACGCCGCGCAGTCCCTTGAGGGGGCGCGTCCGGCCTCCCGGCCGTTGAGCAGCAGGGTGATCTCTCCGCCCGGGCTGTAAACCTCCAGATGGATGCTTTTCCCCTCATAGCCCGGATAGTCCCAGGCGTGATGCCTTTCCGGCCAGCCCCAGTAGGACACCTCGCCGTCGTCGCGGAAGTGCTCCGGATGCTGTACGGCGATCCGGGGCGCCTCAAGGGTCCCCCACACGGCCCGCCGGTAGTACCCTGCCGGATTCATCTCCCCCCACAGGTCCATGTCCCCGCAGTTGGCCTGCCGCCAGGGCCATTTTTCAAAGAAGCCCTCTCCGTCCTCCGGTCTGCGCCAGGCGTGGCCGATGCCCGCCTCTCCCAGGTAATCGATGGCCGCCCAGGCAAAGTCGCCGATGACCCTGGGATGGTCCAGGGTCTTTTGCCAGCTGTCCAGGGCCTCCTTCGCTACGCTCTCGGTGCCGCAGATGAAGCGGCGGGGCCAGTTCTTCAGGTCCTCGGCGTAGCGGCGGGAAAGATAATTGTACCCGGCCACGTCCAGGGGCTCCAGGAACGGTTCGCTCAGGACGCCGAAGGGATCGCTTTCCCCCGCTTCCTCCGCCTGTACGTTGGCCGCGAGCATTTCCAGCCTCCGGCGGCCGATGTTGTTGAGGGCGCAGGTCACAAGGCGCGTGTCGTCCGCATCCCGCACGGCGCGGCTCATCCTGGCGCACAGGGCATAGCCGTCCCCGGCGCCGTCCCGCTCCGGGATCTCGTTCCCGATGCTCCAAAGGAGCACGCAGGGATGGTTCCGGTCCCGTTCCACCAGGTCCCTCAGGTCCGCCTCCCACCGGTCACGGAAAAACAAATGATAGTCGTATGGGTTTTTCCCGATGTTCCATACATCGGTGAATTCGTCCATTACCACAAGCCCCAGATGGTCGCAGGCATCCAGGAAAGAGGGGGCCGGCGGGTTGTGGGCGCACCGGACCGCGTTGAAGCCGCTGTTTTTGAGCCGCAATGCCTTGCGGTATTCCGCCTCCGGCAGGCTGAGCGCGCCGAGGATCCCGTTGTCGTGGTGCACGCAGCCGCCCCGCAGCTTGAAGGGCTTTCCGTTGAGCAAAAACCCCCTTGACGCGTCCAGGCCCACTTCCCGGAACCCGACGAACGTTTCCTCCGCATCCAGCACCCGCTCCCCTGCCCGCAGTTCCGCCGTCAGGCGGTACAGGACGGGGCTGTCCGGGCTCCAGGACCGCACGGAAGGCACCGGTCCTGCGCACTTCACTTCGGTCCCCCGCACCTGCTCCCGCTTCCGCCAGAGGACCTCCCCCTTTTCGCCAAGCAGCGTCAGGCAAACCTCGTTTCCTTCCTCCGCCGCCTCGTCTGACAGGCGCACCCGGGCATCCAGCCTCCATTGCTCCCCTTCCCGTTCTGTCCGGTACGTCAGTCCCCGGGGAAGCACGCAGGCTGGACCGCTCTCAAGGAGCGCCACCGGCCGGCAGATTCCGCAGCCCACATACCAGCGGGAATTGGGCAGCGCGTCCCCGTGCACGTTCACCCGCAGGTGCTGTTTCCCGGGGCGGAGGCGGCCGGTCAGGTCCACCAGAAAGGACAGATATCCATAGGGCTGCCGGGTCAGGAGCGTATCGTCCAGATACACCTCCGCCCCCGGCAGGACCCCCTCAAACTCCAGCATCACGCGGCCGGCGATCTCCTCCGGACCGGCCTCGATCTCCCGGTCATAGATGAGATTGGCCCCCCGGAACCATCCCCCCGCGCTGCCGGACCTGCTGTCGGCGCTCCTTGGCATAACCGCGCTCAGGTCATGGGGCAGCGTCACCGGGGTGTCCCCCGGGACGCCCCAGATCCGAAAGGTCCATCCCCGGCAAAAATCCTTGCGGCGCATGCCCCTCACTCCTTTTCCAGACGGATCACGAAGCCCTCCTCAAAAGGCCGTTCCTCGGGCAGGCGGAGGGTCATTTTCTCCCCGTCCCTGCTCATGCCCACACAGGCGCCGGTGCCCAGCATCCTCGCGCTCCGCACCCGGCCCAGCGCGCTTCCCTCCCGCAGGGCGGAAAGATACAGGGTGTTGTCCCTGGGGATCCCAAAGCCGATCACGTACAGCGCCTCATCGGTCTGGGTATAGCGCACGTCGTCCCCGGTCAGTTTGTACTGCCCGCTCTCCAGCGCCAGGCCGTCCTTCATCTGGGCCTTGAGGCGCTCGGCGTTGTAATCCTCGTTGGTGCCTACGGTAACGCCTTCCCCGGCCACGGTATAGGGGCGTGTCGCGTAAATGGCTTCCCCGTTGACCTTCAGCCACTCGCCGACCCGCCTGAGCTGCCTGACGGCGTCCGGATGGAAGGTGCCGTCCTCCTGCGGGCCCACGTTCAGCACCAGGCACCCGTTCTTGGCCGTCACGTCCGCGATCTGCTGGATGATCCTGCCGGCGCTTTTGTATTTGGGTTCCTGAACGATACACCAGGTGATGCGGTCCTCCAGGCGGTCGTCCGTCTGCCAGAAGAAGGGCTGACCCTCCGCGAACCGCCCGCATTCCACGTCGAACACCCCAAGTCCCTCGGGAAAATCCTCCTGCTTGTAGGTGATAATGCCCTCCGGCACCGCGTCGTAATAGCACTTGGCCGCGGCATAGCGGATGTCCTCCGGCAGGATCATGACCCGCCCGTCAAAATACATCACGTCCGGACGGTATTTTTCGGAAACCTCCCGGATCTTTTCCAGCCAGGTTTCGGCGAATTTGCGGTCCGGCAGCCGGTAGGGAATGTAGCGGTTGGTTTCCAGGGGCAGGGCAGGGCCGTAATACACCTCGTTGGCCGGGTCGTAGACGTCCGCCTCGTTGTCCGTGGACATGAACCAGCCCCACAGCCACTGATGGTGGAAGGTAGCCAGGTATTTGATCCCCTTGGCCCGGAAGGCGGCGGCGCACTCCCCGGCAATGTCCCGGTGGGGGCCCGTCTTGACCGAATTGATGGGGTTGACGGCGCTGTCCCACAGGGAATAGTTGTCCGCGTGCTCTGTCACAGGTCCCGCATACCTTGCGCCGCTGAGCCGCACCAGGTCCGCCCAGGCGTCGGGGTCAAAGCGCTCCGCCCGAAACATGGGGATAAAGTCCTTGTAGCCGAATTCGCTCAGTTTGCCGTAATGCTTTTCGTGCCAGAGGTTCTGCTTGCAGCCCTTGAGATACATGTTGCGGGAATACCACTCATTCTCGCAGGCCGGCACGCTGTATACGCCCCAGTGGAAAAACAGGCCGAATTTGCCGTCCCGCATCCACTGCGGCGCCTCATGCTTAAGCGGTTCCCAGTCCAGGGTCCATTTCGCGTTCATTCCGCCACCTCCACGTGATCAAATGAAAGGATGGGAAGCCAGGTCTCCAGGTCCACGATGCCGCCTTCCGGGCCCCGGGGGTCCGTCCCGTAGGAGAGGAAGGCTTTCCCATCCAGGGGCCGGGAGGGCGTCAAAAGCAATTCCCCCTCCCGGACTTCCACCCCGGCGATGGGGTTTGGGCCCTTCCCGTCCTCCAGGGCGAAGTCCTGCGCGTCATGCAGGGCGCGGAGCCGCGTCAGCCCCCGGGTGTTTCGGAAAGCAAGGCGCAGGCGGCCGTTTTCCGCCCGGGCCGACGCAAGATCCGGGGCCTCGAAGGGGGCTCCATCGTTCAGCGCGCCGTGGACCTGCCTTGCCAGCATCTGGCCCAGAACAACGTTGCCCGCGGCGGAGGTGTGTATTTCATCCGACTGGGGAAGGCCGGCGGTGGGCAGGATAAAGACCCCTTCCGTGTCCCGGGCCGCCCGCCGCTGCATTTCCTTGACCCTTCCCCAGGCAGCGGCGTCCGGCTGGGTCTCATAGCGGTTGAGCTGCATGGTGAAAAAGGGGACCTGCCGCCCGGCCTCCCGCCGGACCGACGCCACCATGCGTTCAAAGCGCTCCAGGTACCTGTCCGCGTTCTTTTCGTCCGCGTCAGCGCAGCCCTGGTACCACAATACCGCGCGCACCTTCCGGCAGCAGGCGGTCTTTTCCATCATGTTGCGGTACAGATCGCCCTTCCCCCGGGGGTCCCATCGTTCCATGGGAGAGTCCCCCTGGGCGGTGGGGATCAGCCCCACCGGGAGGCCCGTCAGGTCCGCGTAGCGCTTGGCAAAGGAAAGAAAGGGCGAGGAGCCGGTGATCCCCATGGGCGCGTTCAGGCAGTCCGCCGCGCCGGTGGCGTCGTTCATGGGATGGGCCGCCATGTCCCACCGGCCGCTGTTGCGCAGAAGGTGCACCCGCACGTCCGGAGGGTCATAGGCCCACCCCTTGGCGTAGCCCGCCGCGTTGGACTGGCCCGCCATGCAGAACACATCCCCCACGCTCACATGGACGCGGATGTCCCCCCGGAACATCCAATGCTCTCCCGTAGCCGCGGAGACCGCGTCCAGGGAGGTCTCAATCCGGTAGGGGCCGCCCTGGGGCAGGGAAAAAACGGTTTCCCATTCCCCTTCCGTTTCGCTCCCGCCCATTTTCTCGCAGGCCCGCCAGGGCAGAAGGATCCTCTGATCCTCCTCGCTGACCGCCCGGAGGACCGGGGTCACGCTTTGGACGCCGGCCCGTTTGGCCCCGTCCTCCAGCCGCCAGCGGCCCCGGAGGGAGAGCTTTGCCGCCCCCCCCTCGCGCTGGAACACCTGCCAGTCCTGGAGGCCGGATGTGATCTCCACACCGTAAAACATCGTCTGAACCCTTCCTGACGGAAGCAGCGCTTCCGTTTTTTCTTTTTTTGCCCGTCCCGGGCCGTGTTCTTTGTCCCGGACGTCCCGGGAATGCTTCTTTGAAAAAGCGGGCCGGGAGGGATGCCTCCCGGCCCGCAGGAACCGTGGTTTGCGTGTGGATTACTTGTAGTACTTCAGGGATTCCACGTCGGTCTTCTCGTTGATGGTCTTGAAGAAACCGTCAAAGTCCTCGGTCTGGCTCTTGACGCCGGCCACGTAGGCTTCCCAGGCAGCGTCGTCATTGATGTCCAGTTCGCCGGTGATGAACTGGTTGGCGCCCACCTTGGAATACTTCTCGCAGGCGGAGGTCAGGGTGGACTTCATCTTGCTCTCTTCCTCATTCAGGTGGGTCAGAGGCGCCCGGTCATAGGGAGATACGGAATCGGGGCCGCCGTTGACAGCGGTGTCGATCCAGTACTTTCCGTCATACCAGCCTTTTTCGGCGGACCACCAGGGCTCGGTGGAGGAGTACTGCAGGATGGTGGAGAAGATCTGGGGAACAAAGGGGATGCCGGTGCGGGCGCTGGCGGAGGCCATGATGCCGCGGTCAGCCAGGGCCTGGCCGGGATTCTCGGCGTTCAGGATCTCGTCCACATAGGTGCGGGTGCCGTCTTCCAGGGTCACAAAGTCCTCGCCCTCGATGCCCCAGTTGAGCATCTTGTAGATGTCCTCGGAATACTGATAGTCGATCAGGCGGACGATCCATTCCGGATATTCGGTGTCGGCGCTGATGATGATGCCCATGGTCAGCGTGGTGCCCAGGTTCTTGCCGCTCAGCTTGGAGCCCCATTTCCAGGCGGTGCCGAATTCGGAGGAGGGCAGGTAGGCAAGGCCCCATTCCATATCTTCGGAGACCTTGGCCTGGTTCCAGGACTGGACGGAGCCGGCCCAGTTGGTGGGAACGATCAGGATGTTGCCGTTGGCGGCCTTGGCGTCGGCGGAATCGTCCGTAGCGTACTCGGGATCGATGTAGCCGGCGGCATACAATTCATGCAATTCCTTCAGCATGGTGCGGAAGTTGTCCTCGATGGGGCCGAACGCCCACTCCTTGCCGTTCCAGTAGGTGGTGTCCCAGGTATGGAAGGTGCCCACGAAGCCGCGGAAGAACGCCATCCAGGAAGCGCCGTTGCTCATGACATACTTGGCGTTCTCGATCTCGCCGGCGTCGATCTTTTCCTTCAGCACGGCGCACAGGGCCTTGAACTCGTCCCAGGTCTGGGCGGGCTGGAGGCCGTATTTCTTGAGCACGTCAAACCGGTAGGCGTAGGCGGAGAAGGACTGGCCGCCCGCCAGGTTCAGGTCGTTGTCGTAGCCGTCCCAGAAGACATAGGACGTGCCGTCGTCATTGGTGACGCCTTCCCAGCCGCCCACATGGCCTTCCACGAATTCGGGATAATAGACCAGGTAGTCCTTGTAATCCATGATGTCCAGCACCAGGGAATCGCCGTCCTCGTCCTTGCCGTAGCCGTTCACCAGGGAGCCCTGGGAATAGGTGTTGATATCGGACAGGTCGCCGGCGGCCAGGTTCACGGACTCATTGTTGCGGAAATCGTTCCAGGGCGCGATCTGCCAGGTGATGTCCAGCTTGCAGCCCAGGTACGCTTCCATTTTTTCCTGCCACAGCTTCTGCATCTTGGTGGGCAGCTGGTCGGTACCCCAGTTGGCTGTGGTCACGGTGATCTTCAGGGTGTTGTTGGGCAGTTCGGGGAAGGTCAGTCCCTCGCGGTTCATCGTGCCGCCTTCCGCGGACGCGAAGGGGACGCATCCCACCAGCAGCGCCAGCGCAAGAACCAGTGCCAAGGTCTTTTTCATAACAGTGCCTCCTTGTTTGTTTTAATTTATCCGCATTCACGCTGCGGAAAAATCCGTTGGGAGAGGGGCTTTGTCAGCCCTTGACCGCGCCCACCTGCATGCCCTGCTCGAAATACTTCTGGATGAAGGGGTAGATCAGCAGGAGGGGGGCGATGGTGGCCACAAGACACGCGTACTGCACGTTCAGGGGGTTCACCGTGCCGTTTGTGAGCATCACGTTGGCGTCGCCGCCAAAGGAGGAGCCCATGGAGTTGGAAGTGAACACGATGGAGCGAAGGATCATCTGGATCGGGTGGCGGGAAGCGTCCTTGATGTACAAAAGGGCGCTGAAGTAGCTGTTCCACATACCCACGATGGCAAACAGGGAGAAGGAGGCGATCAGGGCCTTGGAAAGGGGCAGCACGATGCTGATCAGGATCCTCAGTTCCCCGGCGCCGTCGATCAGCGCCGCCTCCCGGATCTCATGGGAAATGCCCTTGAAGAAGGACCGGTACATGAACACGTTCCAGGCCGATACGCACCCCGGCAGCACCAGGGCCCAGGTGGTGTTCATCAGTCCAAGGTTTCGGATGTTCAGGTAGGCGGGAATGGTGCCGCCGCTGAAAAACATGGTGATCAGCATCAGGACGCTGAAGAAGCCCTTTAGCTTGAACTCCTGCACCGACAGGGCGTACCCCAGGCAGGAGGTCAGGGAGACGTTGAGCACCGTAAACAGGAGGGCGTACCAAACGGTCCACAGGTAGGCCGTGTAGATGGTGGCCTTGGAAAACACAATCTCATACCCTTTGACGTTGAGCTCCTGGGGGATCAGGCCCACGGCGCCCCGGGTGATCATCCGGCTGGAGGACAGGGACACGGCGATGACATGCAGGAAGGGGTAGAGGATGATCACGCAGAAGATCAGCAGCAGGATCGTCAGCACCGTATCAAAGGCCACGCCCCCGACCCGGATGCGGTTTTTTCCGGAAAGGTGTCCTTTCGTACTCATATCCGCCCCTCCTTACCAGATGCTCTGTTCCGGGTCGATGAAGCGCACCACGTAATTGGTGCCCACCACCAGGATCAGGCTGATCACGGAAACGAACAGGTTCACGGCGGTGGCAAACTCAAACCGGCCGTCCTGGATGCCCATGCGGTAGACGTAGGTGCTGATGACTTCCAGGTCCATGCGGTTGGTCTCGTTCATCATCAGCAGGATCTTGGTGTAATCCTGGGTGAAAATATTCCCGGTGTTCAGGATCAGCACCACCGTGGTCGTGGGCAATATGGCCGGCAGGCAGATGTGCCGGATCTTCTGGAAGCGGTTCGCGCCGTCGATGTTGGCCACGTCATACAGCGAGGTATCCACATTGGACAGGGCGGACAGGTAAATGATGCTGCCCCATCCGACCCCCTGCCAGATGGCTGAGCCGATGAACATGGGCATGAAGAAGGCCGTGCCCGCGTTCATGTTGACCCTTGGCAGCCCGACCAGAGCCCGCAGGTTGTTGAACAATCCGTCCAGAGAGCCGAAGGTATTGAGCATGGAGCAGATGACCACGATGGAGATGAAATGCGGCAGGTAGGAAATGGTCTGGACCGAGCGCTTGAACCACTTGGACTTGACCTCGTTGAGCATCAGCGCCAGGAGAATGGGCATGGGATAGGTAAAGATCAGGGAGAAAACGCCCACCTTGAGGGTCTGCAGCAGGATGTGCTCACAGTTGACGTTGTTGAAGAATTCCTGGAAATTCTTGTACCAGGGATCCAGCCACGCGCTGCCCCATACACCCCTTTTGGGCTTGTATTTTTTGAAGGCGATCAATACGCCGTACATGGGCACGTACTGGAACAGGATGACCACCGCCAGCGGCAGCAGACACAGCGCCACCAGCGCCCGCTGCTGCCAAAGGATGCGGAACCATTTTTTCATCCGCTCCCATGCGGTCTTCTTCGGGAAGGTGCGCGCGGCAGCCGCGTTGCTCATACGCATTCTCCTTTCACGCCTGCAGATGAACGCGATTTAATGAACATTACTGAACAAACCAGGTTTACTGTTTTATTATAGGCCTTCCAGTCTCTTATAGAAATATCCTATCTGGGAAATTATTATACATCCTCTGCATTTTTTGAACAATTCCAGTGAAATATCTAAATAATTTGGACTTTTTGTTTAGTAAAATTTAGCTGCTGGCGAGGCCTGACGCCGGCAGGAAAAACGGCTTTTCCGTATAATAGAAATGATAAAATCTTTTCCGTTTTCTTTTCGGCTATGGAGGCACGAGATGAAAAACATTCAGCAGCAGCCTGATCTTCCCGAAAAGATCTTCGCGGACCCGCCCGCCCGTTTCCGGGGGGTCCCCTTCTGGGCCTGGAACTGCCGCGTCACCCGGGACCAAATCAGCCGCCAGGCGGAGGCCTTCCGCCAGATGGGCATGGGCGGGGCCATGGCGCACCCGCGCACGGGCCTGGACATCCCCTACCTCTCCCGGGAATACTTTGACCTGATCGCTTACGCGGAGGAAGTCCTGCGGGAAAAAGGCATGGACCTTTGGCTCTACGACGAGGAGCGCTTCCCCTCCGGCGTGGCCGGCGGGCTGGTGACCAGGTCCGTCCCCTACCGGTCGCGGCACCTTCTCCTCTCCCGGACGCCCCTGGAGGGCTTCTGCCCCGGCCGGACGGATTTTGACGCCCGGGTAGCGGCAGGGGAAAAGCCCCGGGGCTATTTCCTGTGCGGGTACGACGTCGTCCTGACGGACGGAAAGCTTTCTTCCTACCAAAAAAGAGCGGACGAAGGCGCCTGGTGCGCTTATGTGGAGCTGATGGAGGAGGAAAGCTGGTTCAACGGCGAGACCTATGTGGACGTCTTCAACCCCAGGGCCGTGGACGCGTTTCTGCGCCTGACCCACGAGGGGTACGAAAATGCGCTGAAGGGGCATTTCGGGAAGACGGTCCCGGCCATCTTCACGGACGAGCCCCACATGAAGGGCAAGCACTGCATGGCCACCTCCGGGGACGAACGTACCACCCTGGCCTATTCCGACGATCTGGAGGAGGCCTTCCATGCCGCCTTCGGTACCTCCCTGACGGACATCCTGCCGGAGCTCGTATGGGAGAAGCCCGAGGGCTTCAGCGTCTGGCGATGGCGGTACCATGACTTTGTCACCGAACGCTTCGCCTCCGCCTACGGGGACCGCATCGGCGCTTGGTGCCAGGCCCACGGCATCGCCTATACGGGCCATTTTCTGTCCGAGCGCACCCTCTTCTCCCAGACCCTGGCCCTGGGGGAGTCCATGCGGCAGTACCGCAGCCAGCAGCTGCCCGGCATCGACATCCTGGCAGGCCAGCTGGAGGTGACCACCGCCAAGCAGGCGGAGTCCGTCCGGCGCCAGATGGGGCGCAAGGGGCTGGTATGCGAAATGTACGGTGTCCTGCAGTGGGACGTGACCTTCCGGCAGCACAAACTGCAGGGCGACTGGCTGGCCGCCCTGGGGGTCACGGTACGGGTGCACCACCTGGCCTTTATGAGCATGGCCGGCGAGGCCAAACGGGACTGGCCCGCGGCCATCGGCTGGCAGTCCCCCTGGTGGCGGCAGTATCCGTACCTGGAGGATTATTTTGCCCGTCTCAACGTGCTTTTGACCCGGGGGAAGGCCCTGGCCCGGGTGGCCGTGGTGCACCCCATCGAGTCCTTCTGGCTGCTTTTTGGCCCCAACGACCAGACCCTGGAAAAGCGGGAGGAGATGGACAGGCAGTTTTCTTCCCTGGCGGAAGCCCTGTTGTACGGGAACATCGATTTTGACTACCTGTCCGAGGCCCTGCTGCCCTCCCTCTGCCCCGAAGGGGGCGCGCCCCTGCGGGTGGGGGAATGCCGCTACGACGCGATCATCGTCCCCCGGGTCCTCACCCTGCGCACCACCACCCTGGAGCGGCTCCGGGCCTTTTCGGAGGCCGGCGGAAAGCTCCTCTGGCTGGGGGAGGCGCCAAAGCTTGCCGACGGCGAGCCTTCCACCCTGGGCCAAGCCCTGTGGGAGAAAGCCCTGCGCGTTTCAGATGACAAAGCGTCCCTCCTTGAGGCCCTGAAGGACGAGCGGGAGGTGGAGGTCCGCTTTAGCGACACCGGCCGCCGGTCGGACAACCTGTTTTACCAGCTTCGTCAGACCAGGGAGGGCCGCGTCCTGTTTCTCTGCCACGTCCGGGAGGAGCTTCCCGCCCGTCCCCGGGTTTACCGCGTCCGCATCCGCGGACTGTGGCGGGTCCGCCGCTTTGACGCCCTCACCGGAAAAGTCCATGAGATGGGCGGGACCCAGCGGGAGGGCTTTACCGAACTCTTGTGGTCCTGCGGGCCCTGTGACAGCCTGCTGCTGTTCTTGATCAGCGGGCGCTGCGCCGCCCCGGAGCCCCTGCCCGCCGCTCCCCGTCCCCTTCTGAAATGGACGGAGACCGCGGACTTTGCCCTGGAAGAGCCCAACGTCCTTTTGCTGGACCGGTGCGAATATGCCCTCGATTCGGCCCCCTGGCAAGGGGCGGAGGACATCCTCCGGGCGGACAACGCCCTCCGGGAGCAGGCGGGCCTGCCCCGGCGGGACGGGAACGCCGTGCAGCCCTGGCTGCTCCCGGAGGAGAAGGCCGCCCACACCGCCCGGCTGTGCTTCCGCTTTGAGGCGGAAAAGCCCTTTTGCGGCCTGAAGCTTGCCCTGGAGCAGCCAGAAAAGATCCAGCTGGACCTGAACGGGGAGGCCGTTCCCACATTACCGGACGGCTGGTATGTGGACGAGGCCATCCGCACCCTCCCCCTGCCGCCCCTCCGGGCGGGGGAAAACACCCTGACCCTCCGCGTCCCCCTGTCAAGGCGCACGAACCTGGAAGCCCTGTACCTGCTCGGGAACTTCGGCGTGCGTGTCACGGGGACCCGCCTGACGGTCACGGATCCCCCAGACCGCCTTTTCCTGGACGATCCCTGCCGTCAGGGGCTGCCCTTCTACACCGGCAACCTCCGCTACCGTTTCCGCCTCCGGCTTCAGAGGGACCGGGAGGACCTTTCCCTGCACATCCCCCACATGGCCTCTCCCGTGGCGGTGGTGTACGCCGACGGAAAGGAGGCGGGCAAAACCGCCTGGTTCCCCCAGACTGTTACCCTGCCGCCCCTGAAAGCCGGAGAGCACGAAATCGAGGTTCTGGCCTGCGGCAGCCGCTACAACGCCTTTGGCACCCTGCACAACGCCAATCCAAATTACAAATGGTACGGACCCGACGCCTTCCGCACCCGCGGGGACGAATGGAACGACAATTACCTTTTCCGCCCGTCGTACCTGACGGGCCCCCTTGAGATCCTGGAGGAGACCCCATGAACATCGAGCATCTTCTGACCCCCTTCAAATGGGGCAAGCCCGTGCTCTGCGGCACGGGGATCGACGGGCGCTTTGACCGCAACGCCGTGGACTGTCCCACCCCTTTTTTCCACAACGGCCGGTATTATCTTCTGTTTGTGGGCTTTGACGGCACCGGATACCAGACGGGCCTGGCCGTTTCCGACGACCTGGTGACCTGGAAAAAGCTGGGCGTCATCCTGCCAAGGGGGTCAAACCTTCCCTGGGACAGGGTGGGCATGGCCGGCACCGGCCTGCTGATGGAAAACGGTCTGTTCGGCCCCCGGAGGCTGAAAAAGGCCTTCGGCCGGTACTGGATGGTCTACCATTCCTATCCCCGCACCGGCTATGAGGCCGGGGCCGCGGAGATCGGCCTGGCCTGGACCGAAGACGAAACCCTTATGCACTGGCATTTTGTCGGAGAGCCCGTGCTTTCCTGGCGGGACGGGGCGGCCTGGGAGCACGGCGGGCTGTACAAGGGCTGGCTTCTGGAGCACGAAGGGCGCTTTTACCTGTTCTACAACGCCAAGACGGACGAAACCCCCTCGGGCTGGGTGGAGCAGACCGGTTTTGCCACCTCCACGGATCTCCTGCACTGGACCCGCAGCCCCCTCAATCCCGTCCTGCCCGTCACCCCCGGCGCCTGGGACAGCGTCTTCGCCTCCGACCCCGCCGTGCTCCGGGACGAACGCGGGGACCAGTGGGTGATGTTCTACTACGGCCTTGGAAACCTTTCCGCCTGCGAGGGCCTGGCGGTCAGCCGGGACCTGGTCTCCTGGAAGAAGTTTCCCGTGCCCATCCTGACCATCGGGACCCGCAAAAGCGTGGACCAGATCCACGCCCACAAGCCCGGCATGCTCTATGACGGAAAGCACCTGTATCATTTTTACTGCGCCTGCCGGCCGGCCACGGAACAGGACGCCACCTTCCCCTGGTCGCCGGAGTACCGCTGCATCACCGTAGCCCGGGACGCGCCCTGGGCGGAAGGAGGAACCCCATGCTGACCCTGAACGAGGACAGACGCCATTTTCTGCTGGACGGCAGGCCCTTTTTCTGGCTGGGCGACACCGCCTGGCTGCTGTTTCAGAAACTGACCTTCCAAGAGGCCCTGCTTTACCTGGAAAACCGGCGGGCCAAGGGCTTTACCGTTCTCCAGGTCACCCTGGTGCACACCCCCGATTACCGGAACCGGGCCGGGTACAGCGCGCTTCTTGAGGACGATTTTGCCCGCCCCAATCCCGACCCCTCCCCTGACGCCTACTGGCCCATGGTGCGGTCCCTTGTGGACGCCGCGGCGGAAAAGGGCCTCATGATGGCGCTGCTTCCCTCCTGGGGGCATTTTGTGTCCTCCGGCAAGCTGAACGCGTCGAACGCGGACACGTACATCGATTTCCTTTCCGAGCGCTTCGGAGACTGTGAAAACGTGCTCTGGCTGGCAGGGGGCGACGTGCGGGGCTCCGACGCGCCGGAGACCTTTGACCGCATCGGCCGCCGGCTCCGGGAAAAATGCCCGCGCCAGCTCATCGGCTTCCATCCCTTCGGACGCTGTTCCTCCTCCCAGTGGTTCCAGTCCGCCCCCTGGCTGGATTTCCATCTGTTCCAGTCCGGCCACCGGCGGTACGACCAGGTCCGGCTGAACCAATGGGACGACAAGGTGGACGCGGAGACCTTCGTGGGGGAGGACAATTACCGCTACGTTCAGCATGACCGGGCGCTGTCCCCCGTCCGCCCCGTACTGGACGGGGAGCCCAGCTACGAATTCATCCTGCAGGGCCTGCACGACAAAGCCCAGCCCTACTGGCAGACCCGGGATGTGCGCCGCTACGCCTATTGGTCCCTCCTGGCCGGGGCCGCCGGCTTCACCTACGGCAGCAACGCCATCATGCAGTTCTGGCGCGGGACGGAGAAGGGCGCCTTCGGCGTCTTTGAGACCTGGCAGGAGGCCCTGCACAACCCGGGCAGCATGCAGATGACCCACGTCCGCCGCCTGATGGAGGAGATCCATTGGCAGACGGGGGTGCCCGCCCAGGACCTGCTGATCGGCAACACCGGCGTCCGATACGATTACAACCTGGCCCTGAAAACAGACTGCGCCCTGTGCGTATACAGCTATTCCGGAAAACCCTTCAGCGTGGACACCCGGTCCCTGGGAGAGACGAAAGGCTGGTGGTTCGACCCGGTTTCCGGCGGAAGGAGCTATTTGGGAAGCGTCCCTGCCGGTGCGTCCGTACCCTTTGCGCCGCCGGACAGGCGGTGCGATCAGAACGACTGGGTGCTGCTTCTGACCCGCTGACGGACCTCCGATCCCCGCGGAAAGGCCGCCTTCTCCGTTTTTCTCCAAAGAAAGAAAGGGAGCGCATTTGACGCGCTCCCTTTTTGGATCCGTTTTTTTGCCGCCGTCAGCGAGTCTGCGGAACCTCCTTTTGGATGGGCAAAAGCACCTTCAGGGCCGTGTTGTCCACGGTAAAGCTGTAGTTGTAATCGATCAGCTCCGTCTCCTGGGAGCCGTCCAGCTGGAAGCTCTCGTCCAGGAAGACGCGGAAGGGATCCCAGGTCATCAGCCTCAGCTCCAGATGGTGTCCCTCCGCCAGCGTGTATACGCAGGGCTGCATATAGAAGGTGTATTCGTAGGCCTTGCCTGCTTCTCTTCCCTCCTCCTGGAACACGTATTCATAGGAGTCGGGCCCCATGCCGGGGTTGTCCAGGTCCGTCCAGCCAAAGGACACGCACTGGGCGGCGGTCTCCTCCTGGAGGAAGACCTTCATGCTCCCGGGCTCCTTCGGATCCACGTTGACAAAGGTGTCGTCGGTCCAACGGATGGGCACCAGCGAATCCGAATCCGTATGGGTCCGGTACGCCGGGAAGGTCCCCTTGTCGGAGACGTCCATGAGCACGGCCGTGATCATCATGCCCTCGTACTCCTCGTGCCCGGTGCTCCTGAGGGTCACGCGCACCTCCGGCACGCCGCAGAAGGTGGTGCCGGCCGCGACTTCCAGGGGATAGACCGCCGCCATGGACGCGGGCATGCCCCGGTAGAAAGCCTCCTGGTCCTCCCGCGTCAGGTTGTTCTGGATCGTCTCCTGGTAGTCCATGACGTATTGTCCCAATCCCTCCGCGGTCACGGTGGCGGTGTCCCCGGTGAAGGAGGCCTTGGCCTCGAGCATTTCCGGATCCTCCCAGCGTTCATAGGCCTTGAAGGAACCGTCCACGTTGCTCTGCGCCAGGACGGCGGGGAAGGCTTCGGCGCCGTTTTCAACGTCATACAGGTAGTGGGACAGCCATTCGTTCATGATCTCCTGCCACACCCGCCCGTTCACGTTCAGGTCGTCCAGGTTGTTATGGCCGTCCTGGTGCAGCACCAGCTTCACGGTCTTCCCGGCCTTCAGGAAGGTCTTCACCATCTGGTCCGCGTGCCGGGTGGTCACGTTCTGGTCGTTCATCCCGGTGACCACCAGGGCGGAGCAGTTCACGTGGTTTTCCTGATCCAGGGTATAGTCCAGCATCTCATAGACTTCCCCGTAGTCCCCGTTGGTGGCTTCCTGATCCCGGGAAATCTGCCACAGCCAGGAGCCGTATTCCGGATTGGGCTCGTTCCATTCCTCGTCCAGGAAAGTGCCGCCGCAGTTGAACACCGCCAGGCTGTCCGCGTAATAGGTTTTGTTGGTGATGGCCACGCCCTGGGAATTGGTGTAGTCGTACCAGTTGGCGATGCCGGCGAAGGGGACGATGGTCTTCAAGCCCTTCACCCCGGTGACCGCCACCGAGAAGGGCAGCGTGCCGCCGTAGGAGCAGCCCGTCATGGCCACGGCGCCGTTGGACCAGTCCGCCTTGATGGCGGTCCTGCCCGTCCGGTCCGTAAAGGCCACCCGGTCCCCGGCCAGCCATTCCACCACGTTCTTGTGGCTGTCCCGCTCCTGCTTCATGCCGCAAAGTTCGAACCCTTCGGAGCCGTAGGTGCCGATGCCGCAGGAAACGGCCACGGCGAATCCCCGCGCCAGGTAATAATCGTAATTGTCGGCCGTATTGAAGCCAACTGCCCCGCTCTTGGGGACCAGGTAGTTCCATTGTTCGCTGTCCGCCCGGGCCGCGGCCTCCAGGGTGGTCACGCTGCCTTCCGGCACACGCTTCTCCCCCGGCTCCTCCAGCCTGGCGTAATCAAAAGGCTTCTCCACATACATGGGCTCGGCGCCTTCCTCGTATTCGTTCACGGTCCCCGCCGCGTAGGGCGTGGGGTCGTAAATGGTGGCCGCCTTGTACTGCCCTTCCGCCGCGGCCCTGGGCACCTGCAAAAACGCCTTCACCAGGTCCGCTTTCCCGTCCCCGTCCGTATCATAGTCCGTCTCCACCCATACGCAAAAGCGCAGGATGTCGCTGCCTTCGTTGGTATAGTCCCCGGACCGCATGTCCGTTACCGTAAAAACGGGCTGCAGCATGCCGTTTTCCACCCGCAGGGGCGTCTTTGCTTCCGCCAGGATCCTCCCCGTTCCACCCAGCATGCACAGGCACAAAACCAGCGCGCAGATCCTTCTCATTCCGGTCATACTCCTCTCCTTTCGCCCGCCCCGACGGCGGACACGCCGGCGTCCCCCCGTCCCCCCTTGCGTTGGCGGACAGGCCCTCTCCTTTCCCTTTTCCGTCAAAGACGGGAGAGGGACAGACAGCGGCAGGACGCTTCCGGATGCTTTTTTGCCTGGGCCCGCGCGGGCCCGCTGCTTTTATCATACCCCAAACCGCCTGCCGGCACAAGAGAAAACGGATCGAGTAGGAGGGGGTGATTAGCCCCCGTCCTCTCACCGCACCGTGCGTAC
>CAMJUL010000018.1 GCA_946408995.1 uncultured Clostridia bacterium
CTACCGGGCGGGTTCGGGTCTCTCACCCGTTAGAAACGTGCGCCGCCGGGCGCACTCAATACAAACGCGGCATGCAAAGCCCGGGAGGCTGCATGCCGCGTTTGTTTCGTTGGAAACGGAATCAAAAAGTCCGCGCTTCGCCGTGCTATCCTGCCCCTGTAAGCGGCAGGGACGGATGCCGGCGCCCCTGGTCCATCCCTGCTTCAGCCATAGAAACGGAGGTCTTCTCCCATGAAAAAAGCCCTGCGCATCACTCTCATCCTGGTATGCGCTGCCGCTCTCGGGTTCCTTGCCCTTTTCATCGTCTATCTCACACAGCAGAAGCCGGCCTATTATACCTCCTATGAGAACGCGGACCGGTACGCAAGCGGAAGCTTCTCCTGCGATGCCCGGGAGATCGACGCGATCGACATCACCTGGCTTTCCGGCGCCCTGCGCTTCCAAAGGACTTCCGGAACCTCCCTTCGCGTGACGGAGGCGGACGACGCCCTGACCGAAAAGCAGCGGACGCGCTGGTGGCAGGATGGGAGAACGCTCCGGATCCAGTACTGGGCCTCCAATTACGGAACGGAGAAGGATTTGAACAAAACGCTGGTCCTGGAAATTCCGGACGGCCTTTCCCTCACGATCCGGAACGGCAAAAAGAGATGCACCGTCCAAATGGACCGTCATCAGCTGAAGGAGGTGCACCTTCAGCTCGGGACCGGAGACTTCCTTGCGGACTCGCTGACCGTCGAAGGGGATCTGGAGCTTGAAAACGGCGGCGGCACGACGGACATCCGCAGCCTCACCGCCCGCAGCGCCCGGTTCAAAACCACGCTTGGGGAAGTCAGCATCGGCAGCGTCACCCTCCGGAACGGCCTTGAAATGAGCTCCTCCCGGGCAAAGCTTTCCCTGGGCACCGTCCGCGCGGAAAGCGTGAAGATTTCAAAATATGAAGGCATCCGCCTGGGGCTGGATTCCTGCGGGACCGTGGATATTCAAACCAACCGGGGTGACATCGTCCTTGACACAAAGCAAAGCGCGGGCGTTAAGGTCCATTTCACCACCGGCCTGGGCAAGCTCAACGGAAAGCCGGTCGAAGGGTCCGAAACGCTTGTCCTTGGGGACGGCTCCTGCATCGTCAGCATCCATGCGGCCGAGGGAAACCTGACCGTCCGGTAATCCGTTCTTTTCCATACCTGCCCCTGTCAATTCGCAGGCAAAGGAGGCCCTGACCATGAAAACCGTACGCATTTTCTCGCTGATCATCGCTTTTCTTCTGACGCTGACCCCTTCCGCTGTCCTTGCGGAATCCATTTTCCCCTCCCTGGAGGAAGAACCCGCCTCTGCCCCCGCCCTCATCGCGCCCTCCTGGGGCGCCATGGCGAACGCAGCCGAAGACCTGGTGGAGCAAGGCGCCGACGGCGGCACCATTGTCACCTACCGTTCTGTGGACGCCGCCGGCTTCAACCGGTTCGGCGTGTACCTTGGCGGCAGGGGCTTTTCTGTAACCGGTCAGGATCAGCAGGAAGACCGTCTTGCCTATGCCGTGTCGGACGGGCAGGTCAGCTTCGTCCTGATCTACAGTCAGGCGGCGCAAACGCTGCAGCTGATCTATCCCAAGGGAACCGCCTACGAAAAGAGCGCGTTTCCCGGGTACCTCCCGGCCGAGGCCGGTGAAGAAATCACGGTCGACGGGCTGGGCCGGTTTGTCTTCACGGATCTGGTCCCGGAAGGAAACGGCTTTTTGTGCGCCTACGCCGGCAATTATGACGGAAGCGTGGAGCTGTACAACGAAAAAGGAAACAGCTATTGGGAATGGAATCTGAAGCGGGCCCGCAGCTGGCTGCAGTTTGCCTATGTCAATACCGCGGCGGCGGAAAAGACCTTTTCACAGGAGGGCAACGACCTGTTCGAAGCGGAGGTCGTGTACCTGGAAAACGAAAACGAATACGCCTTCCCCATGAAGGACATCGGCCGTTACATCCTCTACAAGGACGCCTGCATCATCAGCACCGGCCCCGATAAAACCCCGGACCGGTATACCCTGATTCATAACCCGCCCTGCAATCCCCTGGATTCCATGAACGGGGCCGCCGTCTTCGACCTGTCCGAGGGGGTGCGTTCCTCCGGTGACGGCATCCTTGCGGTCCGGCTGGTTTTCAAAACCGGGGACCGGTATGTGGTGTTCTTCCGGCACTGATCCGGGAACGGCTACTTCAAGGAGATCCCCCATGAAGAAGAATCATCCTGCCTTTGGCATCCCGCGGTTCCTTTCCGCCCTGCTCACCGCGGTTTTCCTGACCGTGAGCCCCGCTGGGGCGGAAAGCCTGTTTTCCCTGCTGGCAACGTCCACCCCCGCGCCCGACGCTACGCCTGTCCCTGCGCTCTCCCCCGAACCCGTCCCCGTTCCCGGCGGCCTGTTTGACCTGCTGGCCACAGCCACCCCCGGTCTTACGGCGGCGCCCATGGTCCCTGCGGATCCGGAACAAGCCGCGCTTCCGGAGGAATTTGCCCTGTTCGGCGGCTTCGGCTACGGCAGCATGGCCGCAAAATACGCGGACCGGGTGGTGGAAAACCCCGAAGAAGGCACCCTGGAATGGATCTATGAGCAGGTTTCCGCGGAGGATTTCCTGGCCTATGAAGCCTTCCTGCGGGAAAAAGGCTGTGCGGCGGAGACACTGTCCGCCGGCACCAGGACCACTGTTTCCTGCCTCGTTACCCACGGCCAGGCGCTGGTTGCCTTTCTTCTGGTCTATCAGCCGGACGTGGAGACCCTGACGCTCGTTCCTGTCCCGTACCCTGGCCCGGATGCGGAAAGCCCGGCTTCCGGCAGTCCGGAACCCGGGGCTGGAAACGGCACCGGACCGACCCTGCAGCCTGAGGCGAATGTCTGTACGCACTGCAGCAGGGGCCTGTGCAAAGAATGCCGCGGAAGCGGGTTCTTCCAATGCAGCGACTGCGGCGGGTTCGGAAGGTGCCCGGAGTGCCGCGGGAAAAGGGAATTCCGCTCTGTGGGCTACGGCGGCGTCGGCACCGCCGTCTATACCCCCTGCGGGGAATGCGGCGGCACCGGCCGCTGCAATGCCTGCGAAGGAAAGGGCAGGGTGGATTGCCCGGAATGCGACCACGGCATCTGCAAATACTGCGGCGGGGATTACTTCCTGGAGCTGTAATACGCACCCCAAATTGAAAGAAGCCCGCCTCCTCCCCGCCTGAGGAGGATCGCCCGTTATATAACGCCCTATGATCTCCCGCGAAAACAGACCATCGGAAAAGGCCCTCCGTTCCGCCGGCAGATCCGGCGGGGAGGGCCTAATACGTTTCCCGGTGCGGGGATCATTCCCCTTCCAGCACGTCCATTTTTTTCAGTTTTTCGATCAGCGCATCCAGATCCCGTTCCGCCGTCTCCCGGTCCGTATCGAACTCTGCAAGCACCGCGCAAAGCAGCTCTTCCCGGGACAGGGGGAACTGAAGCTGCTCCAACACAAAGGCGGAAACGCTGTTGAGCAACACCGCCCCCTGGAAGGCCGCAATGTTCTCCCCCGTAGGCATCAGCATATATTCCTCCGCCACCCGGCGCAGGACAAACCCCGGCTTTGCTTTCAAATCCTGTTCCTCCTTCTCCTCCAGCCCCGCTTCCAGCGCCGCCTGCAGCCGGCGCGCGTTTTCCGCAGAGGGCGGACCAAACACCCGCAGCACCCGTCCGCTGTCCGCAAGGCGGAACAGGTTTTTCATCTGAGCCGCGGCAGTCTCCGGATCCCACATGGGCAGGAACGTCTGCTTCACCAGCGCACTTCGGGCCTGGGCCGGGCTTAGGGCCCGTACACGGAAAAACGCCCCCCGGCGCACCTCGCACACCGCCTTCAGAGCTGTCTGGTGCGCACAAGGATTACCAACGTTTCCTCTCCCTGGCTTTCCAGGGTCCGGATTGGGACGTGCTGACCGTCCCCATCTCCCACGGGGAAGGCCGCTTCATCGCCAACGGCACGGAGATGGACAAGCTCCTTGCCAACGGGCAGATCTTCAGCCAGTACTGCGCCGAAGACGGCACTCCCTCCATGGACATTCTCGCCAACCCCAACGGCTCCATGCTGGCCGTAGAGGGCATCATGAGCCCGGACGGAAGGGTCCTTGGCAAGATGGGCCATTCCGAGCGCACCGGAAAGGGCCTGTACCTGAACGTGGAAGGCCAATATGATCTTGGCCTGTTTGAAAGCGCCCGGGATTATTTCAGGTGATCCCGGCGTCCTTTGGGAAAAGAGAGAGGGGAGCGGCCGCTCCCCTCTCTCTTTAACGTATCATGCCCTGCAGCAACCCAAAGGGCGCTTTCGATCGCCTCATCAACGGCCGAAAGCGCCCTATCGTCCGGGACGTTCATTCGCAGTCCGGAATATGCCTGATCCCGTTTTTCACAAACATCCGGGTCTGTCTGCACAGTTCCTCCGGCCTTTTTCCCGGTTCCGCGAACTGCAGCATGTGGGCAGCGCAGTTCAAACACGCCTCTTCGTAGGGGCACCCTTCGCATTCGGGGACCCTGGGCCACTGATTGACCTCCCGGTTCACCTTGGCCCAGGCGGCGGCGAACCCGTCCTTCAGCGCGTCCCCGTGGATCACATCCAGATCAAGGCACGGCAGCAGCTGCCCTTTCCAGTTGACCGCAAACCCGGACCGCCCGCCGCCGCACCGCAGGCCGCATTCGCTTGTCTCATGGCAGGGTCCGCCGCAGGGGGGCAGCAATTCCTCACGGATGGCTTTGGTCTCATATCCTTGCAGCTGATCAAGATACGCCAACGCGCGAATATAGATTTCCAGATCCGAATCATGCTGTTCTCCGGACCTTCCCGTTTCCTCCCTCGGCGGGTTAATGTAGGAGTTGAGCGTAACATAGTTGCACAACTCCCTGGCCGTCCGAATCGTCTCGAACAGGTCTTCTCCCAGGTACCTGCTGGGCGTGATGCTGATTCGGACCGGCAGCTCCGCCTCCACCGCCTGCCGGATATGATCCGCCACCACGGTAAAGGCCCGCTTCCCGGTCACGCGCTCATATACATCGTCGTTCCAGCCGTAAAGCGTCATCTGTATGGAGGAAGGCCTGTGCTTTTTGAAAAACCGGATCCGTTCCTCATCCAGCAGGAAACCATTCGTCAGGACGCCGGTTGCGCATCCCAGGCTCTGCAGATAAAGGAACAGTTCCTCAAAGCCTGGATACGCAAGGCATTCCCCGCCGGTCAAAGATGCGGAAAGCATCCCCGCCTCCCAAGCCTGGCGCATGATCTCCTTCCACTGGCCGACCGAAAGGATACGCTGCCCCTTCAGCTGGTCCGCGTTAAGGTGCACATAACACATCCTGCAGTCGAAATTGCACAAGGGAGTCAGCTCAAATTCACCGGCGACCGGAATTCCCTTTTCCCTTGCTTTGAAGTTCAGGTGTTCCATCAGTTCGTTGTAAAACTGATTCTTCTTTACATTTTTCTTGCGAAGCTGGTCCAGGAACTCAAACCCACCTTTTGATTCGTCCATGAAGCACCCCTCTCAGTGTATTAAAAAAACTACAAAAGGCATCCCAAACTTGAGATGCCTTTTTGAATGCAAATGCCAGATTCTCAGTTCTTAGGTATGCATCCAGTGCTAGCATTTTTGTTGTGGCTGTAGCAGCCATTTCCGCCGGGATGCCCAATCTGCCCTTTTACGCCAGCAGAAGAAGCAACGACAACATCCGTATAGTTGAATTCGATTTTTTCAGCCTGGGGCTTTTCATACTGTTTCCTCATAATCATTTCTCCTTACATACAATCGAACTAAACATCCTACTACCCAATCGTAATTATATCAGCAACAAACGTCCGCGTCAAGCCGTTTTTTGCAAATGCGCTTTGCGCTTTGGGCAGTCCCCCCTGTGCCCGGCATCCGGGGCCGGAGGCGCAGGCGATCAGCCCTCTTCGATGACGTCGTACGCTTTCAGCTTTTCCAGGAGCGCGTCCAGATCGGCCGCCGCCGTCTCCTCGTCCACATCATATTCCGCCGTCACCGCCGCAAGCAGCTCATCGCGGGACATGGGGGACTGGAGCTTTTCCCAGACAAAGGCCGAGACGCTGTTCAAAAGCACCATGCCGCTGAAGGTGCCGATGTTCTCGCCCGCGGGCATCAGCATATATTCATCCATGACCTTGCGCAGAATGAAACCTGGTTTTGCTTTCATATCCGGTTCCTCCTTCAGAAACGATCCGTCCAGAACAGTACGGTAAAGCAGGAGCGCGTTCTCCTCCGTAGGCGGGCCATACACCCGCAGGACGCGGCCGCTGTCCGCCAGGCGGAACAGGTTCCGCATCTGCAGCGCCGTGGTCTCCGCATCCCACATGGGCATGAAGGTCTGTGCCGCCAGGAGCTTTCTGGCCTGGGCTGCGCTGAGCTTCCTTACGCGGAAAAAATCCCCCCGGCGGACCTCAAAGACCGCCTTCAGCGGATAGTGCTCCCTCCGGAAGCACTGCTCCTTGCCGTCCCAGGGCACGCCGTACGCCTCCAGGGGGGAAACACGCATCAGCGGCCGGTCGCCGCTGAGCAGCTCCGCACCCAGGTGCTGTGTCCAGACCCGGGCCCGGGTGGATTTCCCGACCCCGGAAGGCCCGGTGAAGGCGTAGGCCATCCCGCCGGATACGACCGCGGCCGAATGCAGCGTGGCATACCCGCGGCGGGCCAGGAGGCATTCCAGCGCGACCCGGACCCCCTGCTGCGACGCCCAGTATTCCGCGGTCTTCCCGCGGCCCAGCAGGCCCAGGGAGGCATAATCCCCGCTGATATACACCCCTATCCGGTCGGTCCCGGACGGATGGCAGAACCATCCGTCCCTTTGAACACGGTGGGAGATCGTACCGGAAACGATTTCGGGCCCCGGCGCAGGAAGGTCCTCCGTCCGGTACAGGGTCACATCCGCGTCGGCGCTCTCGCACCGAAAGGGCTCATACAGGGGCAGATCGATTTCCGAACGCAGCGTCAAATCCGCAATCTGGTAATACACTTCTTTGCTCCATGTCCTCATTTACGCCCTCTTGACGTCAGAGGCATCCGCCTCCGCGCCTCCATTACTATATCACAGGGAAAAAAAGGTTGTCAATTTCCGTTCCGGACCGTTTCTGCGCGCTTTTCCTCCGGAGACCTTTCCCCCCGGTTGACCATCCAGATGGAAAGGCTCACCAGCGCCAGGGCCAAAGCATACTGCCAGAGCGGACGGGTCAGCTCCTGCCGCACGAGCAGCACCCCCAGCGCCACCCCGAAGAGGGGCTGCAGGAACATGTACACGGCCACCCGGGAGACCGGGTATTTTTTCAAAAGCACCGACCAGAGGCCGTAGGCCGCGGCGGACAGGAAGGCCAGGTACCCCAGCACCCCGAAGCTCTCCGCCCCGTTGGGGAAAAGGCGCCCGCCCGTGAGAAGCCCCGCCAGGATCAGCGCGAGACTGCCCAGGATGAACTGCCAGCCGCTCAGCGTCACCGGGTCCTCCCGGCGGCCAAACCGCTTGATCAGCCCCGCGCTGGCCGCGCCGGACACCATGGACAAAAGCAGGAAGCCCTCGCCCTCGAGCCGCAGGTCCCCGACGCTCCCGCCCAGATTCACCACCACGATCCCAAGGACCCCCAGGACCCCGCCAAGGGCCTTGCGGGGGCTCATCTTCTCATACCGGAAGACATAGACCGCCATCAGGATGGACACAAAGGCGTTCAGTCCCTGGATGATGGAGGCGTTGACGCTGGCGGTGTTGGCCACCCCGATATAAAAGAACAGGTACTGCCCCACCGTCTGGAAGAGGGACAGGATCCCCGCCTTCCTCCAGCCGTCGGCGGAGGGCAGGGCCGCCCGTCTCAACGTCAGGGACCTGAAAACCACCGTCAGGATCCCCGCCAGAAGGAACCGGCAGCCCGCGAACAGGAGCTGGCTTCCGGTATCCCCGGCCTGAATGTCAAACAGACGGTAGCCCACGTTGATAAACGGGATCGCGCTGCCCCACAGCAGGTTGCAGAAGATGGCCGGCAGCGCGCAGCGCAAAGTTCTTTGAAGGCATCCCTCCGCCTTCCGTTGGTTTTCCATGGATCGGTCCCTTCTTTCAGTTCTCAGGCGTCCCCGGCGGGGCCTTTGCCGCCCCGCCGCTGCGCTTCCTTCCAGGCGCGGATGGCCTCCAGCCGCTGGCCGTATTTTGCCTCCAGTCCCTGGTCGGTGGGCAGGTAATACCTTTTCTCCGCCAGCGAATCCGGCAGGCAGGTCATGGCGGTCACCTTTTCCGGCGCGTCATGGGCGTACTGATACCCCTTGCCGTAGCCGATGTTTTCCATCAGGCGGGTGGGGGCGTTCCTCAGGTGCAGGGGCACCCCTTCCGCCAGGGTGTGCAGGGCGTCCTCCCGGGCCTTGTTGTAGGCCGTTTCCATGGCGTTGGATTTGGGCGCCAGGCTCATGTAGACCGCGGCCTCGGTCAGGTGGACGGTACACTCCGGCATCCCGATCATGTGGCAGGCCTGAAAGGCCGCCACCGCCACCTCCAGGGCCCGGGGGTCCGCCATGCCCACGTCCTCGGCGGCAAACCGCACGATGCGCCTTGCCACATACAGGGGATCCTCCCCTCCCTCCAGCATGCGGGCCACCCAGTAGACCGCCGCGTCCGGGTCCGAGTTGCGCATGGATTTGTGCAGGGCGCTGATGATGTTGTAATGCTCCTCCCCCTTTTTGTCGTACATCAGGCTTTTGCGGCTGGTGCACTCCTCCAGGGCCTCCCGGGTTACGGTGATGACGCCCTCCTTCTCCGGGGAAATGGAGACGGTCATTTCCAGCACGCTCAGGGCGGTCCGTCCGTCTCCGTTGGCAAAGACCGCCAGCGCCCGCCGCAGTCCTTCGTCCATCTCCACCCGTTTTCCCGCGAAGGCGCGCCCGTCCTTCAGGGCCCGGTCCAAAAGCTCCATCAGGTCCTCCGTCTCCAGGGCCTTGAGGACAAACACCCGGCACCGGCTCAAAAGCGCGCTGTTGACCTCAAAAGAGGGGTTTTCCGTGGTGGCGCCGATCAGGATGATGGAGCCCTTTTCCACATAGGGCAGAAAAGCGTCCTGCTGCGCCTTGTTGAAGCGGTGGATCTCGTCCACGAACAGCACGGTCCTTTCCCCGAAGCGGCGGCCCTTTTCCGCGTCCTCCATCACCTGGCGGATCTCCTTGATCCCGCTGGTAACGGCGGAAAAGTCCACAAAACGGCTGCGGGTCCGGTTGGCGATGATGCGGGCGAGGGTGGTTTTCCCCACCCCCGGCGGCCCCCAGAAGATCATGGAGGACAGGGTGTCCCGCTCGATCATCAGCCGCAGGATCTTTCCCTCCCCCACCAGGTGCTTCTGTCCGATGAAATCCTCCAGTCCCTCCGGGCGCAGTCTGGCGGCCAGGGGCTGCATTGTCCGCTCCTCAAAAAACGTCGGCTGATCCATTTCTTTCCCTTCCCGTCACTTTTCCTTTGCCGCGGAAAACGGCCTGCGCCATCTGGACACAAGGATCGGCACCTCCGCCAGGAGCATCAGCACCCATCCCGCCAGGTTGGCCCAGGCAAAGGAGGAGACCTCCATGCCCGCTGCGGCCAGGGCGTAGACCGCCGCCACCCTTCCCACCATGTTCATGAAGGTGGAAAACAGGGTGATCTTCATCTCCCCCATGCCCCTGAACCAGCCCTGGATGCCGTTGGTGAAGGCAGGCAGAAGATACATGAGGCTTGAGAGGGACAGATACCCCGCCCCCAGGCGGACCACCTCTTCCCGGAGCAGGTCCTCCCGGGATACGAACATACCCACCAGGGGCTTTGCCGCCAGGAAGAACACCGCCCCCAGGATCAGCGCGTAGCCCACTTCCAGCTTCAATCCGCCGCGGAAGCCGGCGCGGATGCGGTCCTCCTTGCCGGCGCCCCGGTTTTGGGCCAGGAAGGTGGACATGGCGTGGGCGATGTTCTGCTCCGGCGTATAGGCAAAATCGTCCACCCGGTTCACCGCGGCAAAGGCCGCCGTGGACGCCACGCCCAGGGCGTTGACCTGGCTTTGGATGAGGATCTTGCCCATCTGAAGGCAGGCCTGCTGCATGGCGCTGGTAAAGCCGTAGCTGAGGGTGGAGCGGAACATGCTCCTTTCAAAAACCAGCCAGCGCCTTCCAAGGCGCAGGGCGGGCACCTTTTTGCGGATATAAACGCAGCAGGCCAGGACGCTCACCGCCTGGGCGATCCCCGTGGCGGCGGCGCTGCCCCCCACCCCCCAGTGGAACACCCGGATGAACACCACGTCCATGACGATGTTCGCGGCTGAGGACAATGCCAGGAACATCAGCGGCGTCCTGGAATCCCCCATGGCCCGGAGCGCGCTGGAGAAAAAATTGTAGAGAAACGTCAGCGGCAGGCTCAGAAAGATGATCCTAAGATACAGCGCCGCATCCGCGATGACGTTTTCGTCCACCTTCGTCAAACGAAGAACGGCCTCCGCCAGGGGAAGCATGGCCAGCATGACGGCCAGGGAAAACACCAGTCCCGACACCAGGATGGTGGACAGCTGCTTTTCCATGCGCGCCCTGTCCCCGGCCCCGTATTCCACCGAAACCAGGATGCCCGTCCCGATGCACATGCCGGAAATAAAGAGCACCGCCAGGTTCATGATCGGGGCTGCCGCGCCGATGGCCGCCAGGGCGGAAGCGCCGATGTACTGGCCGGCGATGACCGAGTCCGCCGCGTTGTACAAAAGCTGCAGGAGGTTTCCAAAGATCAGGGGAACCGTAAAAGCCACAAGTGCGGGCACAATGGGCCCGCTGGTCATATCCTTACGCATCGGGCGGTCTCCTTCCTAAAAAAAGGAGAGGCTTTTTCGCCTCTCCTTTTTTGCTTGCTTGAGATCAGACATCAATACTTGCGCTTCCGAGCGGCTTCCGCCTTCTTCTTACGCTTTACGCTGGGTTTCTCGTAATGCTCCCGCTTTCTGACCTCAGCCAGTACGCCGGCCCGCGCGCACTGCCGTTTGAACCGTTTCAGCGCGCTTTCCAGCGATTCGTTCTCCTTGACGCGAACTTCAGACACTTTGTTTCCCTCCCTTCGCCCTCGCCTGCGACTTACGCCGTTTTCACGGCGGTGGCGACCGTAGAGATATTATACAGCTCCGCGGGGAATGCGTCAACCCTTTTTCTGTTTCTCATTGTAACACTTCCTTAAAAACTTTCGTCCGTTATCGGAAATACCGGTCCCGGGCGGCGCTTTCCGTTTCGTCCGCCCGAAGCCGGCGGAGCAGCACCACAAACCGCTCCATGCCCGCCTCGTCCCGGCAGGTGACCAGCGTCAGAAGCTCGTCGCTTTCAATGACATCCACGTTGATGCTGACCCGGTTCAGTTCCTTCGCCCTTTGGATGTAGCCCTCAAACTCCGTCCGGGAGCGGAAGGAGGACAGGTTGAAGTTGAAATAGGTCGGGTCCGCCGGGTCCACCGAGCACACGTACACCGACACCGGGATGTACACGCCCTTCTCATACAGCGTGTCAAAGTCCACAAAGGGGTTTCCCCGGAGCAGCGTCAGGCTGCCGAGCCGGTGAAGCTCCCCGAACATCTCCCCGCTTTTGAGGTTGTGGGCGTAGATGATCAGGTTCTTGTCCCTGGGCCAGTCCTTGCAGGTCTCGTCCAGAAAGGCCGTCCCGTTGACGTTCTCCCTGCCGTTGAAATCATGATGGATATAGTAGTCGTTCTTCCCCCGCACGATGGGAAAGTCGATGTTCTTGATGGCGCGCACCTTCAGCCAGCCGCCCATATCGCTGTTTTTCGCGTACAGCGCGATGTATTCCTGCAAAAGCTCCGGGCTGGTCGTCAGGCCCCGGGCCGTCGAAACCGCGGCAGCCACGTTGGGGGCGCTCTGAGGGATCGCCGTGGCGGAACCGACCCTCGGGGCGGCCGTCGTCTCCGCCGCCCGGGGGGAGGAAAGCACCACCAGGGCCTCCGTCTCCTCCGGAAGGGGCGCTTCCGTCGGCGCCGGCGCCGATGTAGGTTCGAGGGTCGCGCCCACCAAGGCGCGCGCCTCCTCCAGGGCTTCCTTTTCCTGGCGGTTAGGCAGCGCCCAGCGGAAGATCAGGGAGAGCACCGCCCAAAGCAGCAGCGCGCCCAGCACGCCCAGCAGGATCTTTCCCCGAAAGGACATGCCTTTTCCGGAGGCCTGCCACAGGGCCCCCCGGTTTCCCCGCCGCCCCTGCGTCCTTTTTCCTCCGGGTCCGCCGTCCGGATTCAGGTTATGGCTTCCCTGCTTCTGCGTCATCTGCTTTTTCCTTCTTTTTTGTGGTATAATGGGACAAAACCGTCAAGGAGCCTTCCATGAGAGCACTTGCGCTTTTCCTGACAGCATTATCCTTCATTCTTTCCTTTCCGTCAATCCCCGCCCGGGCCGAAAATACCGGGGACGGGCTCCATCTGGTCCACTGCACCGACCTGCATTACCTCACCCCCGCCCTGACGGACCACGGGCCCTTTTTCCGCTCCTTCATCTCCGCCTCGGACGGCAAGGTCATGCTGTATTCCGAGGAGATCACCCAGGCCTTTGTGGAAGAAATGCTCGAGCGCCATCCCGACGCCGTGGTGCTGACAGGAGATCTGACCTACAACGGCGAAAGGGAAAGCCATCTGGACCTTGTCAAAAAGCTGACGCTGCTCACAGACAGCGGCATTCCCGTTTGCGTCCTGCCGGGCAACCATGACCTGGACTGCCCCAGCGCCATCCTTTTCCAGGGGGATTCCTACCTGCGGGTCCCCAGTGTGGACGCGCAGGAGTTCGCGCGTCTTTACGCCCCCTTCGGCTACCGGGACGCCCTGAGCCGGGACAGCGCCTCCCTGAGCTACGTTTACGCCCTGCGGGAAAAGCTGTGGCTCCTTCTCCTGGACGTCAACGCCGTCCCAACCCCCGGCACCCTCCCCGCGGAGACCCTCGCCTGGGTCCGGGAGCAGCTTCAGGCGGCCCGAAGCGCGGGAGTCCGGGTGCTTTCCTTCAGCCACCAAACCCTTCTGAGTCATCACGAGCTCTTTCAGACAGGCTACGTCATCCCCAACGGGGACGCCCTGACGGACCTGTACCGCGAATGGAACGTCTCCTGCAATTTCTGCGGGCACATGCACTGCCAGCACCTGGCCTTCCTTCCCGCGCCTCAGGAGACGGGCTCCGTCCTGTCCCTTTCCGGAGAGGAAAGGACCGTTTCCTTCACCGAAGCCGTCACCGGCGCCCTCTGCGTCCAGGAGATCGCCTATGCCGACCTGCTTGTCGCCCCGGGTACGCTGACCTATGCCGTTCATCCCCTGGACATAAACGCCTGGTGCCAAAGGCACGGCGCTTCCGACGAAAACCTGCTCTCTTTGGACCAATATGCCCGGGACTTTTTCCTTTCCGCCTCCTCAAAAGGCGCCGAAGCGGCCTTTGAGGGCCTTGCGCAGGCCAAGGCGCTGAGCGCGTATCTCCGGCAGATGAACCTTCTGTTCTTCCGGGGCCGAATGGACCTGCTTGAGCGGCGGCCGGACCTGGAGGCGCTCCTGGACGCACCGGGAAACCGGACGGCGTACTACATGAAAACCCTTCTGGCCTCCCCGGAGGACCACACCCGCTTCCGCCTTGTCCTGCCGTCCCTCCCCTGAGGGTGGGCAAAGAAAGGGGCCTGACGCAAGAAACGCGTCAGGCCCCTTTCTTTGCCCGCCGGCCCCGGGAGGAGTCCGGTCAGTTGAAGATCTCCTTGATTTTATCTGCGAAGCTCTTCCTGCCCTCGTATTCCTTTCCGGTGGTGGCCGCCTCGAACTGGCGCAGAAGGTCCTTTTGCTTTTCGTTGAGGCGCTTGGGGATCTCCACCCGCACCGTCAGGATCATGTCGCCCCGGCCGGAGGAACGCAATTGCTGGATGCCCTCGCCGCGAAGGCGGAACTGGGTATCGTTCTGGGTCCCTTCCGGAATGTGGTAGGAGGTCTTTCCCCCGCCCAGGGTGGGCACGTCGATGTCCGCCCCCAGGGCCGCCTGGGTAAAGGAAATCGGCATTTCCAGGTACACCGTGGTCCCGTCCCTGCGGAACAGTTTGTGGGGCTTCACGTTGAAGACCACCTGCAGGTCCCCGTTGGGGCCGCCGTTCCTGCCCGGCTCGCCATCCCCTCTGAAGGTACGGTAGTTGCCGGTGTCCACGCCCGCGGGCACGTCAAAGGAACAGGTACGCCTGGCCTTTTTGCGCCCGCTGCCGCCGCAGGTGGGGCATTTGTCCGCAATCACCTTGCCCGTGCCGCCGCAGACGCTGCAGGTGCGCTCCATCATCATGAAGCCGCCGTTGACCCGCACCCGGCCCATGCCCTTGCAGGTGGAGCAGGTCTTGGGCTGGGTCCCGGGCTTGGCGCCGCTGCCGTGGCAGGTATCGCAGATCTCGTTCCGGGTAAACTCAAAGCTCTTTTTGCAGCCGAAGGCCGCCTCTTCGAAGGTCAGGTTCAGTTCGATCTGGATGTCGTTGCCGCGCATGGGGGCGTTGCGCCTTTGGGCGGAGCCCATGCTCCCCCCGAACAGCTGGCTGAAGATGTCGTCCACACCGCCGAAGCCGCCAAAGTCGAAGCCGCCCTGGAATCCGGCGCCGCCGGCGCCGCCCATGGGATCATCGTGTCCGAAGCGGTCGTACCTGGCGCGTTTTTCCGGGTCGGAAAGCACCTCGTTGGCCTCGTTCAGCTCCTTGAACCTGGCCTCGGCGTTCTTGTCGTTGGGGTGCAGGTCCGGATGGCATTCCTTGGCCATTTTCCGGTATGCTTTTTTGATGTCGTCCTGGCTGGCGTTTTTATCCACCCCCAGAATCTCGTAGTAATCACGCTTTGCTGCCATACAGACCTCTTCTTTGTCCGTCCGGAGCAGGCTTTCCCCGTCCCGGGCGGAATTTCATCACTGCCGGCACCGCACAGGCGGTGCCGGCAGTTTTCATATGATTCTGCGATTTGTTACTGAACGGATCCGTCGCCGTCCACGCTGCCGTCGTCGTTGGCCGCGCTCTGCTGGGCGCCGCCCTGGTAGGCGTCGGGCCCGGGCTGGGCGCCCTGGGCGCCGCCGGCCTGCTGATAGATCTTGCCGAAGATCTGGTAGACCTTCTGGGTCATGGCTTCCATGGCCGTCTTGATCTCCTCGGCATTGTTGCCCTCGCGGACCTTCTTGAAGCTGTCGATCTCGCTCTGCACGGTGGCCTTGTCCTCGTCGGAAAGCTTGTCGCCGTTTTCACGCAGCTGCTTTTCCATTTCGTAGATCAGGGTATCGGCCTTGTTGAAGGTCTCGATCTCTTCCTTCTTTTTCTTGTCCTCTTCGGCGTACTGCTCGGCTTCCTTGACGCGCTGCTTGATCTCCTCCTCGCTCATGTTGCTGGAGGCGGTAATGGTCACATGCTGCTCGTGGCCGCTGCCCAGGTCCTTGGCGGATACGTTGACGATGCCGTTGCGGTCGATGTTGAAGGTGACCTCGATCTGCGGCACGCCGCGGGGCGCCGCGGGGATGCCGTCCAGGTGGAAGCGGCCCAGGGTCTTGTTGTCATAGGCCATGGGGCGTTCGCCCTGCAGAACGTGGATCTCCACGCTGGTCTGGCCGTCCGCCGCCGTGGAGAACACCTGGCTCTTCTTGGTGGGAATGGTGGTGTTGCGGTCGATCAGGCGGGTAAAGATGTGGCCCTCGGTCTCGATGCCCAGGGACAGGGGCGTGACGTCCAGAAGCAGCACGTCCTTGACCTCGCCGCCCAGCACGCCGGCCTGGATGGCGGCGCCCACGGCCACGCACTCGTCGGGGTTGATGCCCTTGAAGGGTTCCTTGCCCGTGATCTTCTTCACCGCGTCCTGCACGGCGGGGATACGGGTGGAGCCGCCCACCAGAATAACCTTGTCAATGTCGTTGACCGACAGGTTCGCGTCCCGCAGGGCGTTCTGCATGGGGGTGATGGTCTTTTCCACCAGGTCCGCCGTCAGTTCGTCGAACTTGGCCCGAGTCAGCGTCATATCCAGATGCTTGGGGCCGGTGGCGTCCGCGGTGATAAAGGGCAGGTTGATGTTTGAGCTCATGGCGCCGGAAAGCTCGATCTTGGCTTTCTCGGCCGCTTCCTTCAGGCGCTGCAGGGCCATGCGGTCCTTCCTGAGGTCAATGCCGTTTTCCTTCTGGAAGGCGTCGGCGATGTAGTTCATCACACGGTCGTCAAAGTCGTCGCCGCCCAGGTGAGTGTCGCCGTTGGTGGCCAGCACTTCAAACACGCCGTCGCCGATCTCCAGCAGGCTGACATCGAAGGTGCCGCCGCCCAGGTCGTAGACCAGGATCTTGTGGCTCTCCTCCTTGTCCAGTCCGTAGGCCAGGGAGGCCGCGGTGGGCTCGTTGATGATGCGCTGCACGTTCAGTCCGGCGATCCGGCCTGCGTCCTTGGTGGCCTGCCGCTGGCTGTCGGAGAAGTAGGCGGGTACGGTGATGACCGCGTCGGTCACGGTTTCGCCCAGGTACGCCTCGGCGTCCGCCTTGAGCTTCTGCAGGATCATGGCGCTGATCTCCTGGGGGGTGTACTGCTTGGAATCAATGGTGACCTTGTAATTGGTGCCCATCTGACGCTTGATGGAAGCGACCGTGCGGTCCGGGTTGGTGATGGCCTGGCGCTTGGCGATCTGGCCTACAAGGCGCTCGCCGTCCTTGGTAAAGGCCACCACGGAGGGGGTGGTCCTGGAGCCCTCGGCGTTGGCGATGACGACGGGCTGGCCGCCTTCCATGACGGCAACGCAGCTGTTGGTGGTTCCCAGGTCTATACCGATCATTTTACTCATAGTCTTTGTCCTCCTGTTTCATTGTTTTGATTTTGAATGTATTTCAAACGGCTATGCCGTACCTGCGGAAGGCTTTTTATTCCTCCACCACCTGCACCATGGCATGGCGGAGCACATAATCGCCCATCCGGTATCCCTTCTGCAGCACCAGGCTGACCGTTCCCGGCTCGCCCGCGCTCCGGTCCGCGCGCATCACCGCGTTCTCCAGCCGGGGGTCGAATTTCTCCCCCTTGCGGTCGATGACGGTGACGCCCCGCTTCTCCAGGGCGCCCATGAGCTGCTTGAGGGTCATGGACACGCCTTCCTTCAGTTTTTCGTCCTCGCTGGGGGCTTCAAGCGCCCTTTCCAGGTTGTCCACCACGGGAAGGATCAGCTTGATCGTTTCCCTGGCGCCGTCCTCAAAGGCTTCCGCCCGGGTGGAGGCGTTGCGTTTGCGGAAGTTGTCAAACTCCGCCTGGAGCCGCTGGGCCATGTCCAGAAACTCGTCCCGTTTCCGTTCCGCTTCCTCCAGGGCCTTCTGCAATCCGTTCTGTTCCGCTTCCTTTGGTTCCGCGGTCTCTTCCGGAGCCGTTTCCTGGGGTTCCATCTGCTCCTCGGGAGCCGCTGCCTTGTTTTCCTCCACAGTCTTTCGTTCCTTTCCGGCACGTTTTCCTTTAAAACAGGTCTTTTTCATAGTGATGCCTCATTCCTTTCACCGGACCGCTTCCCCCATCAGGGCCGTCAGCGCGTCCCCGACCGTATCCAGGACGCCGAGCACCCGGCTGTAGGGCATCCTTGCCGGGCCGATGACGCCGACCAGGCCGTAATGTCCCACCCCGATGCGGTAGGGGGCACAGACCACGGCGCAGTCCCGCATTTCACTCACGCCCATTTCCTGGCCGATGCGCACCGCCATGCCCTCCTGCACCACCGGCAGCAGGCTCAGAAGCCTTTCCTTGGTCTCCAGGACCGAAAGGAAGGCCCGGGCCTTCTCCACGTCGGCGTATTCCGGATAGTACAGGATGTTGTGGCTGCCGGAGACGGCAATCGTGTCCGACCCGGTCTGCCTGGCCATCTGACTGGCCATGTCCGCGATGGCCATGCATACCTGCGTGTCCGCGCCGGAATACCTGGAATAGGTGGCCAGCATTTCCGTCACTTCCTGCAGGGTGTGCCCCGCGAGCCGGTTCGTCAGCACCTTGGAGATCGCGTACAGGGAGTCCGCGTCCATGGCGCTGGATACGTGGACCACGCTGTTGCGGATGACGCCGCCGTCGGTGATGATGACGAGCAGCGCCGTCCCGCTTCCCATGGGGATCAATTGCAGGCTGATCACCTTCAGGTCCAGCTGACGCGGCATCAGCGCCACCGCGGCGTAATGCGTCAGGTCGCTCAGGACCCCCGCCGTGCTCTCCACCACGTCCTGCACCTGCCGTACCCTGCTGAAGAAAAACTCCCGGACAGCCTGTGCCTCCTTTTCGTCAGGATGCCGTGAATCGCGCAGAAGCGTATCCACATACAGCCGGTAAGCCTTCATGGTCGGGATGCGGCCCGCGGAAACGTGGGGCTGCTCCAGATACCCCAATTCCTCCAGGTCGCTCATCTCGTTGCGGATGGTGGCCGAGGAAAAGGCGGTCTCGTACTTGCGGGAAATGGTCCTGGACCCGACGGGAACCGCCGTATGGACGTAATCGTCGATCACGGCCAGAAGAATACGAAGCTTCCGGTCGTCCAGCTGCTGCGATTTCATCGCCGCGCGGGATCTTCCTTCCGACATCCGGATTCCTCCCTTCGTTCCTTTGCGGGTTGTTAGCACTCTTTAGAGGTGAGTGCTAACATCATGGATAGAATAGCACGCCCCCCTGCCGTTGTCAATACCCCGTCATAAATTTTCTCGCCCTTCCCAGGTCGGTTTCTTCGGTTTTGCCCTTGCCTGCCGAGGGGCAAGGTTGTATAATGAAACTGGTACAGAAGGGAGGCCTCCCTCATGAGTGAAAGATTCAACACCACCAAGATGCGGCCCCTTCCGGAAGGCCGGGAGACCGCTCCGGAGATTCTTGCGCATGTCTACAACGCCCTGGTCCTCAAGGGCTACGACCCCATCACCCAGCTGGTGGGCTACGTGCTGACCGGGGATCCTACCTATATAACAAGCTTCAACAACGCCCGCAGCCTGATCTGCCGCCTGGAGCGGGATGAGATCCTGGAGGAGCTGGTGCGCACCTACGTCACCACCAAGCTGGAGGTGTCCGGCGGCTGATGAACGGTCCCTCAAAAGCTTTTCCCCCCTCTGCCTCAGGGCGTATCCTGTGCCTGGACGTGGGGGACAAACGAATCGGGCTGGCGGTCAGCGATCCGCTGGGCATGTTCGCCACTCCCCATTCCGTCCTGGAACGGGTGGGCTGGGGACCGGATATCCGCCGCATCCGCGCTGTCATGGAGGAAAAGGGCTGTGACCGGGTGCTGTGCGGCCTTCCAAGGAACATGGACGGCAGCGAGGGGTTCCAGAGCCAAAAGGTGATGGAGTTCGCCCGTCAGCTGGAGAAAAACGGCATACAAGTGACCTTCTGTGACGAGCGGCTTTCCACCGTGGAGGCGGAAAACGCGCTTCTTGAAAGCGGCATGCGCCGCGAAGGCCGAAAGACCCATGTGGATATGGTCGCCGCCGCAGTCATCCTGCAGCGCTACCTTGATAAACGCAGCAACGAAAGGGCCGCCCTGCAGCGGGCGGAAAAGGAGGAGCCCATGACAGACGACCTGAACAGGAAAGACGAAGAACTGCAGGACAACGATGAGGAAGAAAACCAGATCATCGAACTGACCGACGAGGACGGCCAGACCAGTCAATTCGAGTATCTGACCACCATCGACCACGAGGGGAAGCTCTATGTGGTCCTGATGCTGCTGGACGAAAACGGCGAGGAAACCGACGACGAAGACGGAGAGGTCATCATCCTTGAGATCCAGAAGGATGAAAATGATGAGGACATCTACGTTTCCGTGGACGACGACTCCATTTCCGACGCCGTGTTCGAAAAGTTCATGAAGATGGTGGAGGAGCAGGACGAAGACGAATAACCCGGAAAGGATCCGCGTTATCCCCGGAAGGGGCCCCGTTTCTTCAGGCGGGCCCCTTTTCTTCTGTGTTCGGAAAGGAGGGGGACCCCCTGTATACCGGTCAGCTGGTGCTTCTGCGTTCCTTTGACGCGGGGGACCTGAACGCGCTCTATTCCTACCTGAACGATGCGGAAACCATGGGCCTTGTGACCGACGGGGCCGTCATGCCCGCCACCATGGAGGACACCGCCGAGTGGATGCGGAATCAGCCCTATCCCTCCGGCGGGGTCTATCAGTTTGCCGTGGAAACCCTCTCCGACGGACGGTTTATCGGCCGGTGCGGCTTTGTGCAGATCGACCGGAAGAACCGTCACGGGGAGATCGCCATCCACCTGGGGGACAGGCGCAGCCGGGGAAAAGGGCTTGGCAGCGACGCCGTCCGGGTGCTGTGCCGCCTGGGTTTTCAGGAATTGGGCCTTCACAGGATCTGGGCCAGGTGCTTTTCCATGAATCCCGCCTGCATGGGCTGCCTGGAAAAATGCGGCTTCCGCCGGGAAGGAGTGCTGCGTCAGGCCCTGTACCGCCGGGACGCGTGGCATGACATTTACGTTTATGGCCTCCTGAAGGAGGAATGGGAAGGGTCGGCCCCCGGCCCCGGACTTCAAAGTGAAAGCAAAGGAGCGCTCCATCCATGAAAAAACAGCCCATCGTACAAAAGCCCGCCCCCCGGAATGCCCGCCGCGCCCCCTCCAGGGGGGTGCTGTACGCCCTGTGCGCCCTGCTTCTTTTGCTGATCGGCCTTGGCGTCTTCCTGCTTGCCCGGGGAAGCGGAGACACGCCGGCAGCCATTGGCACCGGCCCTGTGGCCATCGAGATCCGCGTAAAGGACTATGGCGTCATTCAGGCCGAGCTCTACCCGGAGTGAGCCCCCGTCACCGTTGCCAATTTCCTGTCCCTCATAGACCGGGGCTTCTATAACGGGCTTACCTTCCACCGCATCATCTCCGGCTTTATGATCCAGGGCGGGGATCCCAACGGGAACGGTACCGGCGGCAGCGGGAAAAACATCAAGGGGGAGTTCAGCGCCAACGGCGTCTCCAACCCCCTCCAGCATACCCGGGGCGTCCTTTCCATGGCCCGCTCCAACGACTATAACAGCGCCTCCAGCCAGTTCTTCATCATGCACGCCGACGCCCCCCACCTGGACGGCCAGTACGCCGCTTTCGGGAAGGTGACCTCCGGCATGGAAGTGGTCGACGTTATCTGCCGGAACACCCCCGTCACGGACCGGAACGGCACCGTCGCCCGGCAGAACCAGCCGGTGATCGAAAGCATCGTCCGCCTGCCCGCAGGGGACGCCGCCGAATAGGACCGGAGACCGAAACCCGGATCGTCCCTTTCCTGCCTCCGGCCGGAAAGAGACCGGACCCAAACAGGGCTGCCGCAGAACGCTTCTGCGGCAGCCCTTGTTTGACCCTTCCCCCGGGGAGCCGGCTTTCGGTTTTGTTCCCTTTGGACAGGTTCCTTTATTCCAGCACCTCGAAGCTCTCTTCCGGAAGGGCCTCGCCGCCCACCATTTCATAGGCCTTGTTCAGCCACTGCAGGGCCAGCAGCACCAGGCTGCCTTCCATACGGTAATTGTAGCCGTTGCAGACCACCGCCACCGCAAGCCCCGTTTCCCGCTGGTAATAGGCGTCCGCGGTGAACCCCGACAGCCGTCCCTGGTGTCCCCACCAGGTCCCCCCCGCCGCCGCGTCCACCCGCTCCAGCCCCAGGCCGTAAGGAGAGGAAACCGTCACGGAGGAATGTTCAAACAGGGAGGGGTCCTTTTCCATCATCCGGACCGTGCCCTCGTTCAGCAGCCGTCCGCCTGGATAAGCGCCCCCGTTCAAAAGGCAGTTGATCAACAGGGACAGGGAAGCCGGGCTCATGTAAAGCCCGCCCACGGAGGCGCCCAGGTTCCCCGCGGGGTCCGGCACATCGCTGTATTTCTCCCCGGCCACATCCTCCGTACGCAGATAGATAAAGCCCCGGGGGGAAAACAGATTCACCGTATCCGTCCCCTCCGGCAGCAGGGAGGGGTGGTAAGCCGCCGTAATGCCCAGGGGATCAAATACGTTTTCCTTCATATAGGTATTCAGGCTTTGTCCGCTCACAGCCTCGATCACGGCCCCAAGCAGGGCGCCGTTCAGATTGGCGTACTCATACCGGGTGCCTGGCGCCGCGTCATGGCGGAAAACCGGGTCCGCCTTCAGGGTGATGTTTTCCCAGTCGATGCGGTAATTCCCCACGTCCCCCCGCAGGGAAGAGGTATGGCTCATGACCTGCCGGAGGGTCACCTTCACCTCCGGAAAGGCGGGGTTCTTTACCGGGAAGGGCAGAACGTCCGACAGGTCCCCGTCCAGGTCCACAAGCCCCCGCTCCACCAATTGCATCACGCCCACCGCCGTGACCATTTTGGTCACCGAGGCGCACCGGTACAGGGTGTCGCAGGACACCGCCTCCTTGCCCCCGTTGCCATGGGCGCCGTAGGCATAGCGGAACAGTTCCTCCCCGTTCCGCGTGACGACCACGCACCCGTTGACGGCGTCCCGCACCCAAAACCGCTTCTTCGCCCAGGCCTCCCAGTCGTTCCCGCCCTCCTCCGCGAAGGCGGACAGAAGGACGCACGTCCCCAGGATCACGCTCAGAAGCAGCGCCAGGCCCTTTTTCATTCTTTTTCCTTTCCGGGATCGGCCGCTCCTGCGGGCCAAACCCGTGTCATCCTATCATAAATCCCCGCTTCCATCAAGCGATCCTCCTTTTGTACAAAACGTTTACAATCGCCCGGCAGGATTTCCCCTCCTCCTGCGTTCTATGAAAGGACGCGGCCTTCCGCCGCGCCGATCAAACCCGGGCGCGCGCGCCCAGATGGAGGACCCATGCCGGACCTGCCGACCCTGATCTTCGTTTTGCTTTTGATCGTCGCCTGTTCCCTGCCCCAGGAAGCCCAAAGCGGCGAAAAAAACGGCCCTGCCCGCAGGCAGCGCCCATCCCATGCCCAAGGCCCGGGGCGGTTTGATGCTTCCGTTCCTTCGGGACGCCGGCCCCGCGCCCCGGGGACGGCCCCAAATGGCAATCCCTGTGACGCGTGCCTCAGGTACCCAGGGCTTGCGCATGAACCAAGGAACGCAAAACAGACAGGATAAGCGGGGGATCAGGGGGAATCCCCCCTGATTCTCCTCCGAAGGAGCGGCGTGTACGTGACCTGGGTCAAATTGCGCAAACCTTTGATCCTTGCGGATCTGCCGCCCGGCAAAAGCGCAGGGGGGCGCATAACCCCCCTGCGGACGTTCGCTTCATGCGTGAGCCGTGTTCAATACCCGTCCCGGAGCAGCTCCCGGATGGCCTGATACAGGCCTTCCTCCCCATGCTCCGCCAGGATGCAAAAGAACTCCTCCAGCTTCCCAAGGGTCTTTGGATGGATCAATCCCGGCGGGGTGTGGCTGCGCAGATAATCCAGGGGATCCGAAGGACGGTATTTTTCCCCATGATAGACCTTGCAGGCGGCGATGCGGTCCAGCGCCATCTCCGCCAGGTATTTCGGGGGCATTTTCATCCCCGTCAGCTGCAAAGGATCCCCGGGGCTGTAATCCAGCCAGTATTCGAAATGGTGTTTGTTGCGGCCCTTGTGGTGCAGCCAGCAGGCCGAATAGCCCCTGGCGCGCCGCTCCCCCCGGACGGGGCTCGCCTTGCCCTCCTGATAATACCGGACGGAAGGGATCCATTCGGTGGGGGAAAACTTGCTCATGTCGTGGAACAGGCCCTGCCTGTACAGCCCCACCCGAAAGCACATGGAGGCCACCAGCCGTTTGTGGCGCAGGACCGTCCTCAGATGCCCGGCTGCGTTTTTGAAAAACATCAGCGCCGCCTGTTTCCGATGAACTGGCCAAACTCGTTCCAATGCTCCAGCGTCATTCCGCAACCCCGGGCTACGGTTTCATGGGGATTGTCCGCCAGGTAGCATTCCACGTCCAGGCTCTTGCGGATCGCCTCCGGCAGCAGGGCCAGCTGCCCGCCTCCGCCGGTCAGGACGATGCCGTTGTCAAAAATATCCGATGCCAGTTCCGCCGGTGTCTGCTCCAAAACCCCGTGCACCGCTTCCATCAGCTTGTCCAGGGGATCCTGCAGCGCTTCGGTGATCTCGTCGGAATAAATGCGCATCACCTTCGGCAGACCTGAGATCAGGTTCCGCCCCGTCACTTCCATATACAATTGTTCGCTGCGCTCCAGGGCCGAGCCGATATTGATCTTCAAATCCTCCGCCGTCAGACCGCCGATCAGCAGGTTGTGCTTGCGGCGGATATACTTGATGATGGCGTCGTCAAACTCGTCCCCGGCCACGCTGCTGGTTTCCCTGACGATACAGCGGCCCATGGAGATGACGGCGATCTCCGTCACCCCGCCCCCGATATCCACCAGCATGTTGCCGATGGCGGTGCCGATCTTCAGTCCCGCGCCGATGGCAGAGGCAATGGGCCTTTCCATCAGCTGGGTCCTGCGGGCGCCCGCTTCAAACAGCGCGCCGGTGATGGTCCTTTTTTCCACTTCGTTGACGCCGGCCGGCAGGGACAGGATGATCCTGGGCCCGCCAAAGAGCTTCAGCCGGCGGTTGGTCACTTTTTTGACGAAGGTGTTCAGCATCAGGCAGGTCAGGTTCAGGTCCGAAACATAGCCTTTTTGCAGCGGCCGCAGGGCATCGATATTCCCCGGCGTACGGCCCAGCATGCGGTGCGCCTCTTCCCCAACGGCAAGAATATTCCGGGAGGATCGGTCGATGGCGATGACGGCAGGCTCCTCCAGCACGACGCCGCTTCCTTTGCCGTAAATGACGACACTGGCTGTGCCAAGGTCAACGCCGATGTCCAGTTGAGGCATGTTTTTATCTCCTTTGCAAGCGTTCACAGGCGAAAAGAAGCAGATCCGCCTTCGCGGGTCCTGTTCCTTCCTTTCCAGGTCTCTATTCGACACAGGGGCGGAAAAATCCTCTTTTTTGCCTTTCAGAAGGCACTTTGTCCCCACTTTTTCTTTACAATCCGCTCTCTTTTTGGGTTTTTCCCCCACTTTTTTGACTTCGGGTCCCTGCCGCTGCCAAGAAGCGCGTCCCTTCCGCCCCGCGCCCTGGTTTTGATGAAAGCTACCCAAAAAATCTTAAAATCCGCAGAAATCCTTTGTTTTTCGTTAAAAAACATATAAAAACCAGGGATAATCGTGTTTATTGACTTTCTTTGACCTTTTAATAGTTTGACTGTCTTTGACTTTCATGGTATCCTTTTCGTGTCGAAGGGAACGAAAGGCTCCCGGAGACGGCGGTGCTCCCGCCAAACAGAAAACAACGATGGGCGTTTGCCCGATAAAGGAGGAAAAGACCATGTATACCATGATTCCTTTCACCCGCAAAAACCTGATGGACCGCGCCGGCAGCCTGCTGGATGACCGCTTTTTCCGTTCCCTGTTCAACATGAGCGACCTGTTTTCTCCGACCGGATTCCGCGTGGATGTCCGGGACCGGGAGGATGCGTACGTCCTGGAAGCCGAATTGCCCGGTGTTCCCCGGGATAAGCTGGACCTGAGCGTCGAAAAGGACGTGCTGACCATCAGCGCCGATTATGAAACCGACCGCAAGGACGATTCCGCCTGCTATTCCGAGCGCAGGACAGGCCATGTTTCCCGCTCCTTCAGCCTGGAGGGCATCCGGCAGGAGGACATCACCGCCGATTACCGGGACGGGATCCTCTATGTGACCCTGCCCAAGGCGCAGCCGGACGCCAAAGACGGACGCCGGCAGATCCGCATCGGAGAGGGGACTCATGAAACCGCCGATGCCCCAAAGGCGCCTGAAGCCTGAGGAAAACCGCTTTCCGTCTGTTCCATTCCACCCCGCGGCCGTACGGCTTCCCCCGTACGGCCGCGCTTTTGTTTTGTCCTGCCTTGACGAGCGTTCCCGCATCGGGTACAATACCCCCGAAACACAAAAAACGGCGGCGAAACGCCGCTATACGGGAGGCAACGGATGAACATCGCTCTGACCCCGCCCATGGGCTGGAACAGCTGGGACTGCTGGGGCGCCGCCGTCACGGAGGAAACGGTGCTCAAAAACGCCCGCTTCATGGCCGAAAACCTGAAACAATACGGCTGGGAATACGTGGTGGTGGATATCGAATGGTATCAGCCCACCGTTCAGACCCACGATTATATTCCCTTCGCGGAACTGTGCATGGACGAAAACGGCCGGCTCCAGCCCGCCGTCAACCGGTTCCCCTCCGCCGCGGGCGGGAAGGGCTTTGGACCCCTGGCGGAGCGCATCCATTCCATGGGGCTCAAATTCGGCATCCATATCATGCGCGGACTTCCCCGCATGGCCGCCCATCGCCGCCTCCCCATCCTGGGGGCGGAGGGCACCTGCGCCGACGCCGCGGACCCCAACTCCGTCTGCGCCTGGAACCCGGACATGTACGGCCTCAAGTGCGATTCCCCCCTGGCCGCGGCCTGGTACCAAAGCATTTTCGACCAATACGCCGCCTGGGGCGTGGATTATGTCAAATGCGACGACATCGCCCGGGAATATCCCCGGTGCGAAAGGGAGATCGAACTCATCTCCGAAGCCTGCCGGAAGTGCGGAAGGGACATCGTGCTCAGCCTGTCCCCGGGGCCTGCGCCCCTTGAAAAAGCGGAGCACCTGAAAACATACGCCAACCTCTGGCGCATCACCGATGACTTCTGGGATGAATGGCGCCTGCTGAAGGGCATGTTCGAGCGGGCCGAAAAATGGTGTGTCCACTCCGGACCCGGCCATTGGCCGGACGCGGACATGCTGCCCCTGGGGGCCCTGAGGCAGTGCTGGAACAAGGACGACCGCACCCGCTTCACCCCGGACGAGCAGCGCACCATGATGACCCTCTGGTGCATGCTGCGCTCCCCTCTGATGGTGGGCGCGGACCTGAGCGTGCCGGATCCCTTCCTGCTCTCCCTACTGACCTGCCGGGAGGTGCTGGAAATCGAAAAACACTCCTTCTGCGCCCGTCCCCTGCGCACCACCCCGGAGGAAGCCGCCTGGCTGGCCCCCCGCAAGGACGGAAAAGGCGCTTACGCCGCCGTGTTCAACCTGACGGACGAGCCAAGGCAGGTGTCCATCTCCCGCGAGGAGGCGGAGACGCCCTTCCAGAGCGCGAAGGAATTGTGGACCGGCCGGGAAGACAAGGACTTGAGCGCCCTGCTTCCGCCCCACGCCTGCGCCGTTTGGCGCCTGTGACCCCGTCAAAAAAGGATGCGTCTTTCGCATCCTTTTTTCTTTGCTCTTTTTGCTTTCCGGGCTACTCTTCCTCCCGGATGCCTTTGGCGATCCCGACGCACAACCCAGGCACCTGGGATTGAAAATCCGTCTGTTCGTCCCATTCAAGGGGGGCACTCACCAGAAACCTGTGGGCCTTCGTATCCAGATGCACCGGCCAGATACGGCATTTGCGGCCGGTGCGCTTGTAATGGCGGGGAAGCAGGTACAAAAAGCCCTCGTTGATGTGCGCGCCGCCCTCATGGCTCTTGTAGCCGTCCGGGATCCCCGGGAAAATGATCAGGCTTTTCCCCTCTTCCAGAAGGGTCAGACTTTCCCGCATCGTCTCCAGCGCCTTGGGCCCGTGGTAGACCTTCACATACGGCACGGACCGGAGCACCGGGGGCAGCAGCGCCGCCGCGATATAGGGCACTGTCACGTTGTACAAAGGGGCCAGGCGGGCCTTGGGATTCCACCAGTAGTCCTGCCGCACGTAGGCCGGCACGTCCCTGGCGCTCATGGCGTTGGCGTAGATCCAATTGTAGCCGCGCACCGGAAAATGCACCGCCATGCTCAGCGGCCCCATGGCCCGGGCGTGGTTGCACACGAAAATGCTCTCCTGTCCGTCCCAGGGAACCTGCCAGACCGTTTCAAAGCGGGGGCCGAGGGTCTTGATCACGGCGCTCCCCACACGAAAAAACCGTTCTCCCATATCTTCTTCCGTCAGTTCTTGCTCTGTCCGTAATACGCGTTGGGTCCGTGCTTGCGCAGGTAATGCTTGTCCAAAAGTTCCTGCTGCATGCGGCCGGCCTTGGGGTTGAGCATCAGCGCGTGCAGATCCATGAAGGCCACCTCCTCCATGACCACCGCGTTGTGGACGGCGTTCATAGCGTCGGTGCCAAAGGCGAAGGGCCCGTGGCCGTACACGTTGACGCCGGGCACCTGCGCGGGATCCACCCCCCGGTTCCGGAAGGTCTCCGCGATGACAAGGCCGGTCTCCTTCTCATATTCCCCGGCAATCTCCTCGGGGGTCATGGGCCGGGTGCAGGGGATGTCCCCGTAGAAGTAATCCCCGTGGGTGGTCCCCATGGCAGGGATATCCATGCCCGCCTGGGCAAAGGCCACCGAATAGCGGCTGTGGGTGTGCACAATACCGCCCAGCTGGGGAAAGGCCCGGTACAGCACCACGTGGGTGTCCGTATCGGAGGAGGGGTTCCATTTGCCCTCCACCACCTTTCCGTCCAGGTCCACCACCACCATGTCCTCCGGCTTCATCCCGTCGTACTCGATGCCGGAGGGCTTGATCACCACCAGGCCGCTGTCCCTGTCCAGGGCGGACACATTGCCCCAGGTAAAGGTCACCAGGCCGTACCTGGGCAGTTCCAGATTGGCCCTGCAAACGATTTCTTTTAATTGCTCAAGCATTTTTGTTTCTCCTCTTTATGCGTCTTCTTCCAGCAGCGTCCTCTCGGCCTTCAGGGCGGCCCGGTAATCCCGCATCCATTTTTCAAAGCCGGCCTCGTCCGCGGCGTCCGGCTGAAGCACCACGGCCTTCACGTCCCTGAACACCTTTCCGTCCAGGAAATCCTCCAGCGTTTCGCCCGGGCCCTTCATCAGCATATACAGCGTCAGGAGCGCCATGCCGTAGGGCCCGCCCTCCCCGGCCGTTTCCATGCAGGAAATGGGGGCGCCGCAGGCCGCGGCCATGTACCTTTGCCCCACGCCGGGGGTCTTGAACAGTCCGCCGTGCCCGGTCAGGGAATCGATGGCGGCGCCTTCCTCCCGCAGGATGTCCATGCCGATTTTCAGCGTAGCCATGGTGGAATACAGGGAGGCGCGCATGAAATTGGCCAGGGTAAAGGGGCTTTCCGGCCGGCGCAGCACCATGGGCCTGCCCGAATCCATGTGGGTCACGCCCTCCCCGGCCATGTAGTTGACCACCACCATGCCCGGGTCCGCGTCCCCTTCCAGGCTCTTTTGATAGAGCTTGGTAAACACTTCTCCCCTGTCCGGGTCCGCCCCGAAGAGCCGTGCCGTTTCCGTCAGCACATTGGCCCAGGCGTTGAAGTCGTTGGTGCAGTTGTTGCAGTGCACCATGGCCACCTCCCGCCCGGCGGGGGTCGTCACCACGTCCAACTCCTCATGTACCCGGGACAGGGGTTTTTCCAGCACCACCATGGAGAAGATCGACGTTCCCGCCGACACATTGCCCGTCCGCTCCCGCACCGCGTTGGTGGCGGTCATGCCGGTGCCCGCGTCGCCCTCCGGCGGGGCAAAGGGCAGTCCCTCCGGCAGCAGTCCCTCCAGCAGTCCGGCCCCCTCCCGGGTCAGCTTTCCCGCGTCCTCGCCTGCCTTAAGCACCCCGGGCAGCAGATCACGCAGCTTCCAGGGCCGCTCCCGGATGGCCGGAAGGGAGTCGAAGGCCGCCATCATCCGCTGATCGTAATCCAGCGTCTTGGGATCGATGGGGAACATGCCGCTGGCTTCCCCCACCCCCAGGGCGTTGACGCCGGTCAGGGCATGGTGGATATACCCCGCCAGGGTGGTGATGTGGGCGATGCGGTCAATGTGCGCCTCCCCGTTCAGCACCGCCTGGTACAGGTGGGCGATGGACCACCTTTGGGGCACGTTGAAGTCAAACAGAGCCGTCAGCTCCGCGGCGGCCGGCCCCGTCATGGTGTTCTGCCAGGTCCTGAAGGGGGTCAGCAGGTTCCAGTCCCGGTCAAAGGCCAGGTAGCCGTGCATCATGGCGGAGACCCCCATGGCGCTGACCTTGTCCAGGTCCGCGGTTTTCCGCAGGGCGTCCTTCAACCCCGCCCAGGCGTCCTTCAGGTCATAGGTCCACACCCCGTTCACACAGTCGCTTTTCCACAGATGATCCCCGGAGGCGATCATCCGGAAGGCATCGTCCACCACGGCGGTCTTGATGCGTGTCGATCCGAACTCGACCCCCAGGGCCGCTTTCTTTCCCGTATCCGGCATACGCTTTTCCCCGCTTTCCTGTTTGTCTTGCTTCGAAGGTTTTGCCTGTATTATAGCGGATATACGCAGGCTTGTCAAAACCCGTCTTCCTTCCGGAAGGCCGAAAAAGGGCATTCAACGCCGCTGTCCGCAGCGTTGAATGCCCTGCTTATTGGGTTTTCAGCCCTGTCGGGCCGGGATGAACGGAAGGATCACTCCGCGAAGAGGCCGTAGAGGACCTGAGCCAGTTCTTCCCTGGTCATTTCCGCCTTGGGACGGAAGGTCCCGTCCTCGCCCTTAAGCGCCAGTTCATAGGTCAGGGCCAGGCCGACGCCAGAAACGCACTCTGGCGCGATCTCCGCGCCGTCGGCGCATTCGGCCGCCGCGTCCACCTGGGAGGGCAGTTCCTGGCCGAACAGGCCCATGATCAGCCCCGGCAGATAGCCGCAGACCTGCTCACGGGTCAGAACGGTGTCCGGGCTCTCCTCCGGCAGCAGGCCGTGGCCCGCCAGGAAGGACACGGCTTCGGCCTGGGCAGAGGCGTCTCCGCCCACGACCCCGTAGATGGACCCGGCCAGTTCCCCCAGGGTGGCGGGCAGGCTGACGCCGAAGGTTTCCCCGTCCGCGGCCTCCATCAGGTGGTTTTCGTATACATAGCGCACCGCGTCATAGTAGGCGCTGTCCTCCGGAACGTCCGTGAGCACCACCTGCGTGGCGTCCACAGACCCGAAGGGATTGAGCACCCGGTCGAACAGGGCCGCTTCCCCGTTGATGGCCGCGGCTCCGCCGGCCGTCACATAGCCGCCGTTCTCGTTCAGGCGGTTGAGCATGTCCGCGTAGCCGGCGATGTTTTCCGCCTTGACGCCCTTGATCTGGCGCATGTATTCCAGGGTGGTTTCCGCGCTCTCGCCGTTCATCACGTCAGTCATGGCCGCATAAGCGCCGCTCAATTCGCCCGAGGACTGGGCATAGCCCGCGTAGGTGGAGAGGATGTAGCCGTTCAGGGTCTCCTGATCCAGTTGGGTCCCGGCGGCAAAGTCGCCAATTCCCTTGTACACCTCGTAGCTCTTGCCTACGTTGGGATCCCGGTAGGTGTACAGCAGGAAGCCGTCTGCCAGCGCCGCGGCATAGGCGCCGTAAGCGCCGTACACGTCCCTGAGGCCGGGCATCAGGTAGGCGTCGCTCAGAAGGTTCGCCAGCACGTCCAGGTCTGCGCTGTAGTCCTCCAGGCCCAATTCCTCCCAGGAGGCGGTCAAAACGTTGTAATTCACGTTCGCGTCCAGGATAATGGCCTCCTTCTTCCCGGGCACGTCGAAGGTGTAGGCAGCCGGCTGGGTCTCCTGATTGTCCAGTTTGTCCAGGAATTCGCCCGCGGCCTTCAGATGGGACTGATAGCCTTTTTCGTTCCCGGCGTAGCCGGAAACCGCGCCCCAGCTGTTTTTCAGCATCGTCCGCACGGTCTCCAGGGCTCCGGTCACCGCCTCGGGGCTGGTCTCCAGGGCCTCCTCCACCTGGCCCAGGAACTCCCAATAGGGCAGCAACTGGGTGTGGAAGACGTAGGCGGAGGAATCGGAGTAGCGGCTCTCGGCGTAATTGTACGCCAGACTGACGGGATTGGAGGTCAGGCTGTTCTTCAGGGACGTCCTTTGCCCGCTGACAAAATCGCGGATCTGGTCCACCTTGGAATAATCGCTGGCAAACAGCGTCTCGTACAGGAGCGCGTACGCCTCGTCCATCTCATCGTCCAGGGCGATGAAGTTCAGACGGAAGAAGGGATGGCCCGTCTCCCCGTCCGGGGTATAGTAGGCGGTGTTGGAGGAATAGTTGTACAGGTACCTTTCAAAGGCCTGGGCCAGCTGCCCGCGGGTGTAGTTTTCGGTATCCACCTGGCCAAGCAGCTGCACGTACAGCCTGTACCACAGCAGGGCCTCCTGGGGAATGGCAGAGGCGTCCAGCATCAGGTAGCCCATGCCCAGGCCGTCGGTGTTGGCCCTGGCAAACAGGCGGCGGATGTTCTTTTCGTCGGTTTCGTCGGTGATTTCGTATTCGCGCACCTCTTCGGGCAGCGTGTCAATGCTGACCGCCTGCAGGGAGCGCAGCGCCTCCGCAAGGCCCTCGGCGCTTTCTTCCTGACCCCGGGCCAGGGTAGCGTCCACGATGGCCTGCTTTTCTTCATCGGTCATGGCGGCCTTCTTTTCGGCCAGGGACGCCTTCAGGGCCTCGTCCTGGGCTTCTCTGCCGCCCACCTCGGGGCTGGTGACCACGGTGACGCACACCGCGCCGTCCTTCAGGATCAGGTCCTTCACCGCGGCGGAATAGGCGCCGCTCTCGTTCAGTCGGGCAAAGTGTTCCTCGGTGTAAAGGTCCTCGGCAAACTGGTAGGGTTTATCCGTCATGTACCAGTAATACAGCACGCTGCTCAGGATGTCTTCCCCAATGGTGCCGGATTCGCTCACCAGCAGGGTGTTCATGCGCTCGCTGTGGGATACGGAATCCAGAAGCTCGGCGCTGAAGGGCTCCGCGGCCACCTTTTCCAGGGCCTCGCGGACCGCCTGCTGCAGCACGGGCGCGTCCTCGGCGTTCACGTTCCCAGCTTCCACGATCAGGCTTTTGCCGTATTTGCCGTTGGAGATGTAGGTGGACACCTCAGCGGTGGGAAGCTTTTCCCTCAGCACGTCCCCCAGGGGCGAGGCGGAGGAATTAAGCACGGTGGTCAGAAGATCCAGCGCGTCCATCTGCTCCTCCGTGGCGTCCTCCACCGGCCAGGTCATGGTGATGATGCTGCCGCCCTTGGGATCGGTATCCGCGGTGACGGGGAAGGTGTAATACAGGGTGTCGCTCTTGTCTGCCACGGTGCCGGTGCGGTCAAAAACGAACTCCTTCTTATCATACTGGGAGAAATACCCGTCCAGCAGGCTCAGGAAGTTCTCCACATGGTCAAAGCTGCCGTACAGCACCGTCAGGGAGTTGGAGGGATGATAGTACAGGTCGTGGTATTCCCGGATGCTGTCCCAGGTCATGTCCGGGATGTACACGGGATTGCCGCCCGTGGTGTTCCCCTGCAGGCTGCCGGGATAGACCGCGCGGGTGTTGTTCTGGTTATGGGCGTGGGCGATGGAGTAGGCGCCGCTCATCTCGGAATAGACCGTGCCCTCGATGGTCAGGTCGTCCTCCAGGGAATCCATGGCATAGCGCCAGGCTTCCTCCCGGAAGATGCTCTCGTCCTCCATGACCATGGGGTTGAACACGCTGTCCACATAGAAATCCGTCGTCGCCAGCAGCTGCTCCTCGCTCAGGGAGGTGTGATGATAGCAGGTGAAGCCGTAGGTATAGGTGGAGGCGTTCATGTAGGTGTTGTAAGTCTGGCTGGAAACGTTGAAAAACAGCTCCTTGTAGGGGTATTTCTTCGATCCGTCCAGGGTGGAATGCTCAAACACGTGGGGGGTGCCGGTATCGTCCAGCGCGGGCGTGCGGAAGGACATGGAAAACAGCCGGTTGGTGTCGTCGTTTTTGATCCACATCACCTCTGCGCCGGTCTTGTCGTGGCCGAAGGTGAGGATCTGCGCGCCCAGCATGTCGTAGGGGGTCACTTCTGTCAGGGTGAAGTTTGCCGCCTGATCCCCCACCTTCCACGCCGTCTCCTCCTCCGCCAGGGCATTGGGAAGGCACACGGGAAGCATGGTCAGGGTCAGCGCCCAGGACAACAGCTTTTTCATGGTGTCTGTCTCCTTTTTTTAGTTTTTTGCTTCACGCCCTTCCCCTTTGGCCTTCAGGAGGACGGAAGCGGTCATCCCTTCCATTTTATCACTTTATGGCTGCTTTGAATATCCCATTTTTTGCGTTTTTTTCTTTGGATCCCGCGCCTTTGGCCCGCTACAAGGCTGGCAAGATCCCCCGGAGAATGGTATACTGCTGCTATCCATAGAACAGGAGGCGCACAGAACATGTCTGAAAGCAATCCTTCCGCCGCGATTTTCTTTGCCGACGGATGCGAGGAAATCGAAGGGCTGACCGTGGTGGACATTCTGTACCGCGCGGGCGTCCCGCTGAAAAAGGTATCCGTTTCCGATTCCCTGACGGTGGTCTCCAGCCATCGGCTTTCCTTCCAATGCGACAGCCTGATCGCCGACGAGGACCTGTCGCAGTACGATCTGCTGATCCTGCCCGGCGGCATTCCCGGCACCCTGAACCTGAAGGCCTGTCAGCCGCTCCGGGAGGCCATCCTCGCCTTCGCCGCCCAGGGCAAGGGGCTGGCCGCCATCTGCGCCGCCCCCAGCATCCTCGGGGATCTGGGGCTGCTCAAAGGCCGGCCCTGCGCCTGCAACCCCTCCTGGGAGAACGCCCTGACCGGGGCCGGCGCCAAGGTGGTCCGGCAGGAGGTGGTCCGGGACGGCGGCTTCATCACCTCCCGGGGCATGGGCACCTCCATCCCCTTCGCCCTGGCCATCCTCGCCTTTCTCAAGGGAGAGGCCTGCGCGGAGGAAATGGCAAAAAAAATCGTCTACCGCGCCGTATAAGGATCAGGGGCTGCCGCGAAAAAGCGGCAGCCCCCGGTTTTTTATTTTTCCGGATGGCAGGTGCCCTTGGGCATATGCTCCCGGAAGAACTGCCATACCCGCGCGTAGGGAGCGTCCCCCTGTCCCCTTGGCAGCAGGAAGGCCTTGCCCGGCTCCGCGTACAGATAAATGCACCCCCGGGTCAGGAACACCGCGGCCCAGTCCTTCCAGGGGCGGTACAGGCTTTCCCCCGCCCTGGTGCCCCCAAGCACATGCACCCCCTCCTGGTTCAGCGTTACGGTATACACAAGCCTGGGCTTCTCCAGGCGGTTTTTTTCCGCCTGCAGGTTCACCTGCGTCAGGAAGGTGCCGAAATAAACCAGGGGCAGGCCGATCCCCACCGCCAGCAGCACAGCGGCGATCAGTCCGCTCTGCTCTCTGCGGCTCAGCACCGCCGCGACGGAAAAGGCGATCAGGATCAGCGAAAAGATCAGCGGTCTGCGGGCCTTGTGGCGCACCCGCAGCGCGTCGAAAAATGCGAACCTGCGGAAGGTTTTTTTGTCCAATCGAACGGGAACGGTGATCGTGGGTCTGGCCATGTCCTTTCCTCCCTTGTCCCTTTGCCGGCCTTCCGGCCGTTTCCCATACTATGGCACGGGCAGCAAAAAAACACAAGCTTCCGGTACAAAAGAAATGCAGCATTCAGCAAAAAAGAAATGTCAAAACCGGCTTGTGACGGACCCGAAAGTATGCTATACTGCACAAAAAGTTCTTTCCGCCTCCTTTCGGTCCATCGCGGAAAGGAAAATAAAAAAATGGAGGATGCCCCATGAAGAAGCTGTTCGCACTTGTTCTGGCTCTCGCAATGCTCCTGTCCTGCACCGCCGCCCTGGCGGATCCCGTCAAGCTGACCTATGCCGAGGTGAACCCCATCGAAGGCACCATCGTCGGCGAACTCGCCAAGGCCTTCAAGGAGAAGGTGGAAGAACTCTCCAACGGCGAAATCGAGATCGATATCCAGGCCAGCGGCGTTCTCGGCTCCGAAGACCAGATCCTGGACAACCTGCTGGGCTACGGCACCGTCACCGACATCTGCCGCATCTCCGCATTCGCCCTGTCCCAGTACGGCTGCACCAAGGCCACGCTGCTCTCCCTGCCCTATGTGTTTGAGAGCCGCGACCATTTCTGGAATTTCGCCACCAGCGACCTGGCCAAGGAATTCCTCAATGAGCCCCAGCAGGTGGGCCTGCCCCTGCGCGGCCTGTGCTACGGCGAGGAAGGCTTCCGTCATTTCTTCTTCAAGAACGAAGTGCACGGCATCGAGGACCTCAAGAACCTCAAGATCCGCGTCTCCTCTGACCCGGTCATGACCGGCCTGGTGGGCAGCCTGGGCGCTTCCGCCACCACCGTTCCCTTCACCGAGCTCTACAGCGCGCTGCAGACCGGCGTTGTGGATGCCGCCGAGCAGCCCACCGCCAACTACAAGTCCAACGCCTTCCAGGAGGTTGCCCCCTACCTGATGCTGGACGGCCACACCCTGGGCGCCGTGCAGCTGATCATCACCGACACCGCCTGGAACAAGCTCTCCGCCGAGCAGCAGGCCATGGTCGAAGAAGCCGCCGCGTACGCTTCCCAGAAGTGCCGCGAGGTTTCCGAATCCAAGGAAGCCGAGACCCTGGAAGCCCTGAAGGCCGAAGGCGTCACCATCATCGAAGTGGCGGACAAGACCCCCTGGGTGGAAGCGGTCAAGGACGTCGTCACCGCCAACATCAACGGTGAGGATGCCGCCCTCGAGCAGATCATGAGCATGAAGTAATCCTTTTATCCATTCCCACCGGGGAAGCGGGGTACCCCCCCTCCCCCGGTTTTTCATTCAATCCGTCAAGAAAGGGGTGTTGGAAAGATGAGCGAACCGCGCGTTCCCCAGGTTTTCCGGACACTGGAAAAAATCAAGCCCCTCTATGACTGGACCTACAAGATCCTGATGTTCGTCTGCCGGGTGCTTCTCATCGGCGACATCTTCATCACCTGCTGGTCCGTCGCGGGGAGGTATATTCCCTTTATCACAGACCCTCATTGGAGCGAGGAAATCGTCCTGACGCTGATGGTCTACATGACGGTGCTTTCCGCCAGCCTTGCCATCCGCCGGGGCGCGCACATCCGCATGACCGCCTTTGACCGGTACCTGAACCCGAAGGCCCTCAAGGTCCTGGACCTTCTGGCCGATATCGCGGTGATGGCTCTGGGCGTGGTGCTGGTGATCTACGGCATCAAATTCTGCAACTCTCCCCTGAGCCTGCGGGGCAAATACGCCTCCCTGCCGGGGCTGAGCAAAATGTGGCAGTACCTGCCGGTGCCCGTCGCCGGCGTCAGCATGATCATCTTTGAACTTGAGCAGGTCTTCCGGCATGTCGAGGCCTTCTGGCTGCCGGACACCAAAAAGGAGGTGGCGTGAGCATGGATGCGGAAACCCTGTCCACAGTGATCCTTCTTGGCAGCTTCCTTGTGATGATCCTTCTCCGCTTTCCCATCGCCTATGCCGTTGGCATTTCCACGGTGCTGTGCATGATGAGCATGGGTCAGCCCCTGCAGACCCTCTCCCAGCAGATGGTCAAGGGCGTGTGGTCCTTCTCCCTGATGGCCGTTCCCTTCTTTATCACCATGGGGGTCCTGATGGGTACGGGCGGCATATCGGACAAGCTGATCGCCCTGGCCAACTCCCTGGTGGGCTGGATGCGGGGCGGTCTGGCCATGGTCAACATCGTGGCCAGCTACTTCTTCGGCGGCATCTCCGGCTCTGCTTCCGCGGACACCGCCTCCCTGGGCTCCATCCTGATCCCCATGATGGTGGACCAGGGCTATGACGCCGACTTTTCCACCGCCGTCACCATCACCTCCTCCTGCGAGGGCCTTCTGGTGCCCCCCAGCCACAACATGGTCATTTACGCCACCACGGCGGGCGGCATCTCGGTGGGCGCGCTGTTCATGGCGGGCTATCTGCCCGGCGCCATCCTGGCCATTTCCCTGATGGTGGGCTCCTACATCATCTCCGTCAAGCGCAACTACCCCAAGGGGGAGAAATTCTCCCTGTCCAATTTCTTTAAGCAGCTGGGCAAGTCCATCTGGGCCCTGCTGGCGGTGCTGATCGTGGTGTTCGGCGTGGTCGGCGGCGTATTCACCGCCACCGAATCCGCGGCCATCGCGGTCGTCTATTCCCTGTTCGTGTCGGTGTTCATCTACAAGGGCCTCAACTGGAAGGGCGTGTGGAAATCCCTGGAGGGCTGCGTTGAAACGCTGTCCATCGTGCTGATCCTGATCGCCTTCTCCGCCGCCTTCGGCAACTGCCTCACCCTGCTGCATGTGCCTGCCAAGGCCGCCGGCCTGATCACCTCCGTCACCTCCAACCCCATCATTATCGCCCTGCTGCTGAACCTGATCCTGCTGGTGCTGGGCATGATCATGGACATGGCGCCCATCATCCTGATCGCCACGCCCATTCTGCTGCCCGTAGCCACTTCCATAGGCATCAGCCCCATTCAGTTCGGCATCATGGTGGTGCTCAACTGCGGCATCGGCCTTCTGACCCCGCCCGTGGGCGCAGTGCTGTTCATCGGCTCCGCCGTGGCCAAACGGCCCATGGAAAAGGTGGTCCGCGCCACCATGCCCTTCTACCTGTGCATGCTGGTGGCCCTGCTGCTGATCACCTTCATTCCCCAGATCAGCCTGTGGCTGCCCTCCGTCTTCGGCTACGCCGTCTGATTCCGTTTCGCTTCTCTCTCTGCGGCGCCCTTCCCCCGGGTCCTGCCCGCCAGGAGGACGGAAAAGGATTTTTCCGTCTCTCCGGCTGCCGGTCCTGCATCTTAATGCGTATCAACGGGTGAAGGGAGCAAGGCTCCTTCACGTACAGCCTGCATGAAGAAACGTGACGATACAGTGAACCATCAATGGAGGGGAAGAAAATGGAAGAACTCAATTTGAACCAGATGAAAGACATCGGCGGCGGGTATGTGGTTCTGGACCCGAAGACCAACAAATACATGATCGTCCGCCAGGACGGCAGCGTAGTCGCCCCCGCCCCGGACCAGGAAACCGCCATCCGCTTCGCCCGTCAGTTCAACACCAGCGGCACGGTCCTGACCCTGGACGAGTACAAAAAGAAATTCGGCAGGGATTTGGCCTGGTAAGCGCCCGTTCCTCGCCAGCGGCCCCCGGAAGGGGGCCGTTTTTTATGGGAAAGGGGGAGCGGGCGGGGGAAGGGACGAATGAATACTGAAAAAGGAAGAATGAAACGGTCGGGGCGCCGTCGGCCGTTTTTTAGGGGCCAAGCAGGGATTCCCCCTTCCGCGTGGAAAACAGATACACAATCTTCCATCGTTCGTTTTTCCCTGCTTCAGACACAGGAGGGTCCTATGAACAACGAAAAAACCGATTTTATGTCCCTGCTGTTTGAAACGCCGCCTGTCCTCAAGGGAAGGTCCCTTGTGCTCAAGCCGCTCGCGCCCAAGGATACGGAGGCCCTGAGGCGGCTCACGCGGGAGGAAGCCGTCTACCGGTATTTGCCGTCCTTTTTGTTTGAAAAGCAGGATGAACCCGAAAACATCCTCCCGCGCCTGTACAAAGAGGGCTTACGGGACTCCCTGATCCTTGGCGTTTTTCAGGAGGACCTTTTCCGCGGGCTGGCGGAAGTCTACGGCTACAGGGCGCCCATCCATAAGGCGAGCGTCGGCTACCGGCTTATGAGGGAGGCTTGGGGAAAGGGGATCGCCACGGAAGCGCTGGGGATCCTGGTGGAGGAACTGACGGCGAACCGCGGGATCGAGATCCTTACCGCCAGCACCATGATCGGGAATCGGGCCTCCGCCCGGGTCCTTGAGAAGAACGGCTTTACCCTGGTCTGCCACAAAGTCTATGAGGATTGGGGCTTTTCACATCCCATCCTTGCCGACAAATGGATCCGGTAACGTCGCATGCCCTTCCATGGCCGATGGGTCCTGTTTTGCATCGACCGGAAGACCGTTTCCCGGTCCTCTGAACCCCTCCCCTCCGCTCCGACATTCCACTCTGCACTCTCCGCATTTCACATTTAAAAAACTGCCATCCTCCTCCGGGACACGTATCAACAGGTGCAAGGCGATGCGCCCTGCCAAAGAAAGAATCAAAATCAACGCCCAATGGCTTAAAATGGAGGATGAAAACCATGTCTGAATTTAAAAACGATCCCGTTGTGGAGCTGAACGTAAACGAACTGGACCAGGCCGCCGGCGGCGTCAACCGCTACAAGAGGCTCAACGCCAAGGAAGGCTTCATCATCTATCAGGTCAAGCCAGGCGACACGCTGAACAAGCTTGCCACCCGTTATCACTGCACCGTCAGCGACATTCTTCGCTGGAACCCCAAGATCACCAACCGCAATATGATCTACGACAACGAATACCTGTACATCCGCGCGTAAACGCATCGGCAGCGAAGGGCCCCCGTCCCATGGACGGGGGCCCTTTCGCTGCCGATGACAGTCTTCATCAGGACGAGTCTTTGATGGTATGCGTACTTGGCAGCAATGGACCAGTCGTGGTAATCCGTCGGCTGCCATCTGCTCCGTTCAAAAACGCACGCTGACGCCGTTGACGGTCACATCGTCCTCGGCACGGATGACGATGTACCTGTGCCCGTCGATGATGCGGGTCTCCACCAGGTCGGACCGGTCCGGGTCCACCCGGATCGAAACGGCGGGGGTCTTGACCTCGAACTGGCGGGTGGGGGCCACATTGGCCGCGTTCAGCACCGTGCGGGGACCGAATTGGGCCTCATAGGCCTCCGCGAAGGCGTCCGCCTTCGCCTGGGACACGCCGCCCTCCAGCAGCGCTCCCTTCACTTCCGTGGCGGAAAACACCGGCGCGGGGGACTGGCGGTCCTTTTTGCAGGCCTCGGTCTTTTCCAGCACCATGTCCTGCACGGCCTGCACGGCCTCCAGGCTGCATTCTTCCTGCAGGGAGGCCTCCAGCAGCAGGCCGAAGGTCTCCTTCTGGGTATCGGCAGCCATGGAGGCCTCGGTGCCCAGCACCCGGTCCACAAAGTCCTCATGGGCCACGGAGGTGTCCTTGCTGTACATCAGCGCCCCGTAAAGGTTGCAGGCCCGCTCCTCAAAGGCGGGGAACATGAAACCCAGCCCCGGCGCGCCCACCACCCAGTCCCCTTCCCGGGGATGGAATTCCCTGTCGTCGTTGAAATAGGACAGACCGGGCTTGCTCAGCTTCACCGGACACACCGCGCACAGGATGTATTTGAACACCTCCGTGGAGCGTTCCCGGTCCGTCTCCCCGTCCGCGCTTTTAAAGGGCACGTCATACCCGTCGTGCAGCAGCAGGATCAGGTAGTTGTCCTCCGTATGCATGGAGGCAATGATGCCCCGGCAGAGGGCGGCCACGTCCTCTTCGTCCTTCAGCGCCCCGTCCCGCAGGGCGGAAAGCAGATGGTGCTGCCTGCCCTCCATCACCTGCTCCGGGGTAAAATCCACGTCCAGCAGGTTCCGGCCGGGCTCGCCGGACAGCACCCGGCGGAAGATGGCCAGGTACCGGTCCGCCTCCTCCCGGGGCATGGCCTGAATGGATTTGGTGAAGGAGGATATGATCTCCCCGTCCTTCTGCACATAACAGCCCCTGACGCAGGTGATGGCGTTATGCTCGTAATTGAGACGGCGGCGGATTTCGGCAATGTCTTTTCTGTTCATGATGTCGTGTGATCCTTTCGTTTTATACGTCTCCTCTGTCCGGGGATCCCGTTGGCGCTACGTCCGTCACGGTCAGGGTATCCCCGTCCACGGAAAAGCGGATGTTGTATCTGGCGTAGGCCAGGCCGTAGGCCTTTCCGGCGTCCCGCCGGTAGCCTGGCCGGGGGTCTCCCGCCAGCACGCGCAGCAGCACCGCGCGTTTTTCCTCCGGAACGCGGCAAAGCAGCTCCGGCGGAAAGACCACCTGCAGGGCCCGCCCCTTCACCTGCGCGGCAAAGCCCGCGTTTGCCTCCGGAAACGCGTCCGCGTAGGGCAGGTAGGGCTTGATGTCATAGACGGCGGTGCCGTCGGTCATGTCCGCCCCAAGGATGCGCAGCGCCGGGCCCTCCTGCCCCTCGTAATCGATGCCGGCAAGCCTCACGCAGGACAGTCCCAGGGGATTGGGCCGGTTGGGGGAACGGGTGGCGAAGACCCCCATCCGTTCGTTGCCCCCCAGCATCGGGGGGCGGACGGTGGGGCTGAAGCCTTCCCTGCCCATCCGGTCGAAGCCCCAGATCAGCCAGATCCTTTCAAACCCCTCCAGGCCCCGCAGGGCGTTCACGTCCCGGAAGGGCTTTTCAAAAACCACCCGGGCCGGCAGGTCGCGCAGCACCTCCGCCTGGCGCGGAAGGCCGAATTTCTCCGGAAAATCGTTGTGTATCCGGGCAATGGGGATCAGTTCCACTCATTTCCCCTCCCCCATCAGCGCACGCAGGGCAAACAGCAGCCTATCCGCACAGGTGCGGTAGTCCTCCAGATCCCCGCCAAAGGGATCGGGGATCTCCAGCGGCATCGGGCGGATCTTTCTTTTCAGGGCGGGGAACCGCTCGGCCAGGGCCGCCGCGTGGGCGCCGGTCATGCACAGCACCGCGTCCGCGTCCCGCACCATGGCTTCCGTTATATTTTTTGCGCGGTGACCCGTCAGGTCCAATCCCATCTCCTCCATGACCCGGCAGGCGTGGACGTTGGCCGGCTCTCCCTCCCGGGCATGCAATCCGGCGGAGGCGCCCTCCCCGCCCAAGCGGTTCCACAGGGCCGCCGCCATGGGGCTCCGGCAGGTGTTGCCGGTGCAGACAAACAGCGCTTTCATCCTCGCGTCCTCCCTGTTTTAAGCGTCGTGTCCGGTCATTGTACCATAAATCCGCCCCGGATTCAAATCCCGGCGGCACCGGGTCCGGCCCTCAAAAAAGCGGATCCGTTATATAACGCCGCTCTGGTCTTTTGGGGGCAACAGGCGTATACTGATGCCAGCATGATCCTTCCGCATAAAATACCGGATCCCATTTCCCGTCCAAAGGAGGCAAAAATATGAATTCCTTCCGCTATGCCCCGGACACCGCCGTGGTCCAGACCACCCAGGGCCCCGTGCGCGGCTGTATCGCAGGGGACATCGCCAGCTTCAAGGGCATCCCCTATGCCCATGCCCGCCGTTTCCACGCCCCGGAGCCCCCCGCTCCCTCAAAGGACGTCTTTGACGCCACCAGCTTCGGGTTTGTCTGTCCCCTGCTGAGCCAGGGCCGTCCCTCGGGCGAATTGTACGTGCCCCACCGCTTCTGGCCCCAGGACGAGGACTGTATGAACCTGAACATCTGGACCCCCGCCCCGGACGGCGGCAGGCGTCCGGTACTGGTATGGCTCCACGGGGGCGGCTACACCGCCGGCTCCGCCATCGAGCACATCGCCTACGAGGGGGAGAACATGGCCCGGTACGGGGACGCGGTGGTGGTCACGGTGAACCACCGGCTGAACATCCTGGGCTATCTGGACCTGTCCGCCTTTGGGGAGGAATACGAGAATTCCGGCAACGCCGGGGGCGAGGACATCATCGCCGCCCTCCGGTGGGTCCGGGACAACATCGCCGCCTTCGGGGGCGACCCGGGGAACGTCACGGTCTTCGGCCAGTCCGGCGGGGGCGGCAAGGTGACCACGCTGCTCCAGTCCCCGGCTGCGGACGGTCTGTACCACCGGGGCTTCAACATGAGCGGCGTCCTTGGCGCCCTGATGGGCGACGAAACCCAAAGCGGCCGGGACCTGGTGCTGGATATGCAAAAGCGCCTTCGGCTGAAAAGCGTCCGTTCCCTGGAGACCGTGCCCTACCGCCGCCTGGCGGACGCCTACCTGGCCCTTGCGCCCCGGTACCGCAGGGCGGGCGGCTACACCGGCTGCCGGCCCCATGTGAACAGTCATTATCTGGGGGATCCCTGCGCAGTGGGATTCCGGAAGGAGACCGCCCGGATCCCGCTGCTGGTGGGCAGCGTCTTCGGGGAGTTTTCCTCCTTCGTCCCCTTCCCCTATGACAGGACGCTGGACGACGCCCGGGCGGAGGCCTTCCTGCGGACCCTTTACGGGGAGGCTCTGGGCGACGCCCCCAGCCTTTTCCGGGAGGCCTATCCGGAGCGCCCCCTGATGGACCTTGTCAATCTGGATACGGTTTTCCGCGCCCCGGAAATCGAATACCTCCACCTCCGCAGCGCCATGAACCAAAGCACCTACGCCTACCTGTTCAACCAGGACATGCCCGTGGACGGCGGCCGCACCCCCTGGCACTGCGCAGACATCCCCTTTGTGTTCCATAATACCGATCTGATTCCCTACACCTGGATGGAGGGCGTGACGGAGGATCTGGAGAAGGCGGTGTTCGACAGCGTCATGGCTTTTGCCCGCACCGGCGACCCCAACAATCCCGCCGTGCCCGCCTGGGCGCCCTGCCGCCCGGAGGCGGAAAGCACCCTGATCCTGGACGCCCATCCCCGGGTACGGGTCAACTATGACCATGCCCTGATCCCCGCCGCGGCCGCCGCCCAGCAGGCCCGCCGCCTGAAGGCCGACCGGAACATCCAGCATTGACGGGCGGGGCGGGGGAAAATGTGAAATGTGAAGAGTGAAAAGTGGAATGACGGGGACGGAGCATCAACAAAGGGACTGCTGCGGCAGAAGGATGGAGCAGGCGGCACCTGTCTTCGCTTGAAAAGAATTAATAAAAGCCCGCGGGCTTAAAACGAAGGTTGAAGGCAATGCCTGAATTTGAAGATATCCAAGCCCTCGAACCGGGCATGGACGAAATGGACCGGACCGCCGGCGGCGCCAGCCGCCGCGCCCCCCCTGAAGGCCAGGGCCGGCTTCATCCTCTACAAGGTCAAGGCCGGCGTCCCCCTCAGCCCCATCGCGGGCCGGCATCACTGCACCGTCAGCGGCCTTATGCGCCGGAACCCCAATATCACCAACAAGAGCCGCATCTGCGTCCACGAATGCCTCTGCATCCGCGCGTAAAAAAGCGGCAGCGAAAGGGCCTCCGTCCCATGAACGGAGGCCTTTTCGCTGCCGCCGGCTGTATCAGCAGTACGCGTCCAACGCAGTACGAGTGGTCAGGACGAACTGCCGGGAACTGCAACCCAAAGCGCGGTCTGTCGGCTCAATCGGCTGACCGTGCCTGTTTCATGTATTCCTGCAATGCGGTGTATTCCCGCAGACAGGTGCCGCGCTGCTCCTCGCTGACATCCGCATAGTCCTGATGATGGGAGAACAGGTCGATCGCATCCCGCAATGGAATCCATTGCGGTTCAAGGCCCCGCTTTTTCTCCGCGGCCGTCAGGTTCATCTTTCCCCGGCCCGTAATATTACAGATAAAATAATGGCTGATATAGCGGTATTCCTCGTAATACTCGTACAGCGTCAGAAATTGCTTTATAGGTTGAACCAGATAGCCGGTTTCCTCTTCCACTTCTCTTTTGCAGCACATCTCGGGCGTTTCGCCCTCTTCCATGCCGCCGCCGGGCACAAGCCACCAGCCCGATACGGTTTCATGGGAAAGCAGGATCATCCCATCCCGGATGACCACCGCGCGGCTTCCGCCGCGGGTTTTGGTGAAGGTGTCAAAACGGTTGGCACCGGATATTTCGATTTCTTTCATCATTCATTTTCCTGATTCAATCGTTTTTTCATTTCTTCAATGTCCGGCAGCGCTTTTCTCAGTTCTTCCGACATATCTTTGGATGTCTTCCATGCAGCATCTCCCATGGGGCTGCTGTAATCCTGGATGACATAATCCACAAAGGACTTGTTCCTATCCTTGCAAAGAATAAGGCCGATATCCATGGTATTCGTCTTTCCCGTAGTTAAGAAAATCAAAAGCACTGTCCGTGCAAGTCAGGATTTCCTGTGTTGACCGCCGAAATGTCTGTATGCCAGAACTCCGATGGGAAGGAAATACACACACCACGCAACAAGAGCAAGTCTTCCGCCGAGACCGTCGCCGCCGGACGACATCTTTGAAAACATTCCCGTCATTGGCATAAATGTGCAGCTAAAGTAGAAAACCCCATGTATCATCATAAGTGCTTTGAGCCGCTTGTCCGCTTTGTTCTTTGCTCTCATCGAAAGCCCTGTGAAGAAAGTCGAAAGCGCCATTATACCGTAGCCGAGCAGGTCATAGTTGAAGATGAGCCCGCACTTGCCCATGGCTAACAGATTTGCCGCCTGTTCGTTCAGATCTTCGTTCTTTACTGTGGTCAGCTGTGCAAAGTAGACCAACATAATAAACACACAGTACACCGCTGCAAGAACCATACCGATATTTGCAGCGACTTTGCGGTCGCTATCGCATTCGTTGTGAAGCCCTGCCGTCATCATAATGAACCCAAGCGGCAGAATAAGGCACACAAAGTAGCTTCCCATAGAATCATTGATGATCAGAAGCAGCGCAAACAAAAAAACGGTCACTGTAACGATCGCTGAACCAACCTTTGGGATCACTCTGTTCAGATCCATTTACCCATTCTCCCTCAAATGTCGATTTGTTATTTGTTGATCGCCATACAACTCAAAACCGCTTCTGTCAAATCCTGAACGGCCATGTTTCGAGCCACAATCAATGTACCACGAAACACAGCCTTCTGAAAGTGTTTGCTCATTGCATATCCTGATCATCCTGCAAAAAACTCCCGCAAGGCGCATCACCCTGCGGAAGTCTCTCTGTCTGTCCTTATGCCGCGATCCGCATGTACTGCCTGACGCTGATGCGGAACCTGGTTTCGGCCGGATTCGGATTGATACAATCCCAGCCTGTTCCTCCGTTCACATGCCCGAGTTGTCCAGGATTCCGTTCTTTCACGTTTTATTCCACTGTTCTCTTTTCGCCTTCGGGATAAAAGCGTTCTCCACAGGGGGATACACATCAAAACTCATCGCCGGCAGCCGAGCAGGAAAATCCGGGTTTTTTATAAAAGCCGGGTCAGGCTTCCCGATTTCAATCCTGCCATGATCCCACGCTTTTTCAATTGTTTCGCCGCCGGCATACATCCGCAGACGAAGCCTCCGTTTCCCGCAGCGCTGCTGCTCCCCCTCGATACAGGCACTTGCCTATTAAACAATTTTGATTATATTCTGTATCTCCTGGTATTCTGATTCCACTGATTGTCCATGAAGCATGGGTTATCAGATTTTCTGTTGCCAAATTGTTGCCACACTTACAGGGCAGGAGCTGCGTAGGGTTTGATCGTAGTGATATCTCCATCCAGCTTTTCGATCAGTTCCCGAACCTCGATATCATTCTGCATATCCAGGAAGTAACGGTCAGACACACCGAAAAAGCGTCCCAACCGGATAGAAGTATCAGCTGTGATTTTTCTTCTGTTATGGAGAATATCCTGAATTCTGGAAGTCGGCACATGAATACTGTGTGCAAGTTTATAGGCGGTGAGATTCATCGGGATCATGAATTCTTCCGTGAGAATTTCGCCCATCGTAGGGGTTGGAATGCGATTGCTCATGGCGTTTCCTCCTTCCCAACAATTCTGTCAGTGATAATCGACAATCTCCACATCAAAGAAGTTGTTGCCTTCGACACAAAAGCAGATCCGGTACTGATCATTGATCCGAATGCTGTATTGTCCTTTCCGGTTACCATCCAGCTTTTCCAGACGGTTGGCAGGCGGGACGCGCAGATCCTCCAGGCATCCTGCATTGTCAATCATGATCAGTTTCCTTAATGCGACCGATTGAATGGATTGCGGGAGCTTCCGGGAGAAAGCCTGATTGTAGACTTTTTCTGTCTCCCTGTCAGCAAAGCTTCTGATCATGAAAACAGTATACACGATTCACGTGTATACTGTCAAGACTGTTTCATGGTCGTGTCTTGATCACATACCATTTCTTATACTCGAGTAACTTCCACAGTGGAACTTACGGTAGACGTTACTTTGAAAAAAATAGCGGTAGACGTTACTTTAAGAAAAAAACAAAGGAGGTCTGCCACTACCTTGGTATAAAGGCAGGACTGCCGGAGAAAACGGCTGATATCCGCATGGCACAGTACGAAGCTGGAACCAGAACACCCAAAGAAGATCTGACGCAATCCCTGGCGAATGCGCTGGGCGTTTCTCCTCTGGCGCTGAACACGCCGGACATAGACAGCGATCTGGGACTGATGCATACGCTGTTTACATTGGAAGACCGGTATGGACTGACCATTGAGACCCGTGACGGGGAAGTACTTTTCTGTGTTGATCCCCGGAAAGGGAAGGGAGCTGCCAGGCTGAATGAGATGGTGTATTCGTGGGCACCGGTGATGGAAAAGTACCGCGCCGGTGAAATCAGCAAGGAAGAATAGGATGACTGGCGGTACAACTATCCGCGGGATGACAACTCCCAGATCTGGTCGATTGTTCCTTCTGCCGGGCTGATGGACAGTATCGTTCGGGATGTGAAGAAATAACACGCTGACAGACCTCCTTTGGAATAACAGGCAACATGAAAAGGGCCAACTGACATCAGAAAATCAGTTAGCCCTTTTTTCGTTATTCTATGGAGTTCAATCAATTTTATCAGATGTTGCCAAATCGTTGCCAAACGCCCCTTTTAAGGATCAACTTTCCTTTGCTTTCAAGGGCTGTAGCCGATTTGACTGTCATTCCCCCTCGATAATAAACACCTTGGTGTTCCTTTGGGCGTGGGTCCAGATCCACCAGCTGTTGACGCCGTTGGTGTCGTCGCTGGCCTGCACGGCCACCCGGATGCAGCCGTGGCTGGCCTTGCGGCCCAGCAGGGACGCGTGGGGACGGAAATCCATATCATAATCCGCCGTCCGCGCATACCCGATGGAGTGGATCAGGTCTCCCCCGTTGATGCGGATCACGTTCAGGAAGCGGGCATAGCTCTCGTCCCGGAAGCTGAGCATACGGGTCCCGGTCAGGAAAACCCCGGCCTTGGTCTCGGCCCGGGTGCGGCCGCCCACGTCCTGGCTGCCGGTGGAGACATACACGGTCCCCAGGGGATGCCCCGCCTGCCACACGGTCAAGCGCTGGCTGGCCTTGTCCACCACCAGGGCCATGCGGGTGCTGACGGGCTGCCAGGTCAGGTCGGTCCGGCGGACCCAGCCCTCGATATAGGCGCCTTCCTTGATCCGGTACGCCCCGATGCGGGCCCAGCCCGGCACCGACAGATCCAGCACAGACACGCCCACGGTGCGGCAGGTGACGTATCCCACCCCCGCGGACTGCTCATAGGGATTTTCCCGTATCATCAGGCCGTTGCCCTCGTACCCCTCCAGCACCCACACCGGCGAAGTCAGGAAGGCCCACACCGCCTCATCCCCGCCCTCCGTGGGGTAGGCATAGGGGTCGTGGAGGGAAAGTTCCGGTTTTTCGGGGGCGGAGAGCAGCGTCAGGGGCTGCTCGATGACCTCCTCCGGCCGGGCCTCGGACCAGAAGCGCAGGGTATATTCCCCGGCGGCCGCCGTCTGGCCGGCGGATTTGCCGTCCCACTTCCATTCGGTGTTCACGCCGCCCTCGCACTGGATGCTCCTGCTGAACACCACGGTCTGGTCCGCCTTGCGCACCACCTGGGCTTTGACGACGCCGCCGGCCATCAGCTCCAGGTCCACGTGCAGCACGCCGGGGGTTCCGGGGCACCAGGCGTCCAGCTCCGGGAAGGCATACAGCAGCTTCGCCTCAGGCTTGACGACGGTCACGGTCCGCTCCAGGGTCTGCTCCGTCCCCCCGTCAGGCGTATAATAACAGATCAGGCTCGCCAGTCCCTCCGGCAGGGGCTCCCCGTTCCAGACGCAGGCCGGCCAGGAGAAGGAAAACGTACCCGCCGCAGCCTCATAGGCTGTCAGGGCGTTTTCCGGGATCACGGTGCTCACCCGGCTGCGCACGGCCACGGTGACCCGGCCCGGCGCCGGCAGGGTCACCGCAACGGTGTTCTGCCCGTAGGGGGCCGCGTTGGCGGGGGTCTTCATCTCAAAAGGGCATCCCTCGGTCCCGGTGACGGTCACCTGCCGCTCCGGCTGGGGCAGCAGGCCCGGCATCGCCTCCTCGAAGGGGACGCCAGCGGTGCCCTGGCCTTCGGTCACGGCCGGGGCCACAAAGCCCGCCTCCGCCCCCGCGGACAGGGCCAGGGCGGCCAGCAAAAGACAAACGGCGCAAAACGCGCAAAGCTTCCTCATTTTCATGCTCCTTTACGTGCCGCCCGGGGCGGCAGGGATCTTCCGGGACATTATACCATAGAAAGCCTTCCATCGTATAGTCCGCCAGCCCGTCTTTTCCCGGGGTTCACGCATGATGCGGGCGCACGCAGGGGGGAAGCTTCCCTCCCTGCCCGGTCCCCGGCCGGAAGCTCCGCAATCGGACCCCGGTCCCGTACACGCTTTTCCTTCCGGGGATCATCAGGGCCCCCTCATCTCCCCCGGCGCCTTTTCCCCGCTTTGGTTGACATTTGAACCGCTTGGGCTACAATAGGAGGCAAAGGAGGTGCTTTCCCTTGGAGAAATTCTTCAAACTCAAGCAAAACGGCACCAATGTACGCACGGAACTCCTGGCCGGCCTGACCACCTTCATGACCATGGCCTACATCATTGCCCTGAACCCGAACCTGCTGACCAACTTCGGCGCGGAGGGCCGGCCCCTGTGGAATGGCGCGTTCCTGGCCACCTGCATCGCCTCGGCCATCGGCACCATCTGCATGGGCCTTTTGGCCAACAAGCCCTTCGTGATGGCCCCCGGCATGGGGCTGAACAGCTTTTTCGCGGTGGTGGTCTCCAACATCGCCGCCGTTACCGGCTTTACCTATCTGCGCTCCTTCCAGTCCGCCCTGGTCATCATCCTGGTAGAGGGCGTGGTCTTCCTTGCGCTGTCCCTGATGAACGTGCGGGAGAAGATCGTCGCCGCCATTCCCCTGGGGGTACGGCTGGGCATCGGACCGGCCATCGGCCTGATGCTGATGAACATCGGCTTCGGCTCCAATGCCGGCATCTATTCCGAGACCGGCGGGCCCTTCTTTGCCATGCGGGATTTCTTTGGCGCGCTGACCGCCGCCTTCGGCAAGGCCCAGATGGGCAGCGGCCACACCGCCATGGTGCTCAGCGTGACCACCATGTTCCTGGGCCTGTTTGTCATCGTTGCGCTGGATCACCGCAAGGTAAAGGGCTCGGTGCTGTACGGCATGCTGGCCGCCTCGGTGCTCTATTGGGCCGGGGAGGCGCTCCTCCTGCACGTCAACCCCTTTGAGTCCCTCCGGGAGGCCTCCTTCGTTCCGCCCTTCGCGGACATGGCCCAGACCACCCTGTTCCATGTGGACTTCCCGGGCTTTGCCCAAATCGGCTGGTTCACGGTGATCACCCTGATCGTCACCTTCTGCGTCATCGACATGTTCGACACCATCGGCACCCTGGTGGGCACCGCCTCCCGTGCGGGCATGCTGGACAAGGACGGCAATATGCCCGGCATGCGCCAGGCCCTTTTGTCTGACGCGGTAGGCACCGTGGCCGGGGCCCTGACGGGCACCTCCACCGTCACCACCTTTGTGGAGTCCGCCTCCGGCGTGGCTGCGGGGGGCCGCACAGGGCTTACCGCCATCACCGCCGGCGTGCTCTTCCTGCTGTGCGTTTTCATCGCGCCTCTGGCGGCGGTGATCCCCGCCGCGGCCACCTCCTCGGCCCTGATCTATGTGGGCGTTTTGATGCTGGGCAACCTGCGCAAGATCGATTTCGAGGACCTCTCCCAGCTGCTGCCCGTCTCCGTGATGCTTCTGGCCATGCCCATCTCCGGCTCCATCGGCCACGGCATCGGCCTTGCGCTGATCAGCTATACCGTTATCCAGTGCTGCACCGGCAAGGCCCGTCAGGTCTCCCCCCTCACCTGCATCCTGTCCGTCCTCTTCCTGATCAAATTCTTCGTTCCGGTCTGACGGGGGACGAGGTCAAGGGGGGAGAGGGAAGAGTTCAGAGTGGAATGACGGGGATTCGGGTGCCGTACGCAAACTGTGACCTGAAACCCGGCGTTGAAGGGGAAAGGATCCCGGCGGGTCCGGCCCTCTGCACATCACAGACGGGCATCGAAAGCAGCCGGGGATGATGAAGCATCCCGCACATACACAGCCAATCAGAAAGGGGGAGAGATTATGGACGGCATCAAGAGCGTCAAGCATCTGAGCCTTGAGGACATGGACAAGGTCAACGGCGGCCTGGTGGTCGAGGGAAACAACGGCAGGTACTACGCGGTGGACGACAAGGGCTGCGTGATCGTGAGCGCCAGCCAGAAGGAAGTGGCGGCCTATGGCGCCAAGATGAACGGGCTCACCCAGGGCATGATCTCCGAATCCGAGTATGAGAAGCAGTTTGGCCGGAAGCTGGACGAAACCTGGAACCCCTATTCCTGACCGTCCCTTTCAAAGAAAGCAGGCCCGCGGGTCTGCCTTTTTTTCGTCTGGAAAACCCGCCCGGGCTTTCCTTTGCGGGCCAAAGCGTGTATCATGAAGATGACAAACAGTTAAAGGAGAAGGAACATGAAAAAGATCATCGCTCTGATTCTGGCAGCGCTTGTATTGTGCACGGCGCTTGGCGCCCTGGCGGAGGACGGACAGCCTGCGCCCCTGTACGCCACGGTGGGCGAGGCGCTGGATGACAGCCACGAGGGCCGCGTCATCTCCGGCGGAGTGCCGGGGGACTACTACGCCGTGGTCACCCTCAAGGACGGCAGCTATTACCGCTCCGTCGCTTATTACGACGATACCCTGAACGAACTGACCGCGGCGGTCGATGCCCTGGATTACGAGGACGAGGACTTCTTTAAACTGCACGAAGCGGCCATGACCGCCGTGGACGAATACCTGAAGACCCTGCCCATCGCCTACAGCGAGCGCTTCACGGCGCAGCCCCTGACCGATACGGAAATGGAGGCCGTCCTTGGGAAAACCCTGGATCAGCTGACCGAAGAGGGCTTTGAGATCGGCACCCACGGCACCGAAAATGGCGAGGGGGACGATATGCTGATCGTCTATACGCTGCGCAAGGACGTGTACGACTACGATTGCACCGTGGACGCAGACTTTGACACCTACATCGACGCCCAGGAGAACGGCACCGACGGGAAGCTTGTGGTGACGGGCATCAACCTTGCCGGCATCACGGAATGGGGCTTTGACAAGCGCTTCCACACCGACGGCACCGTGGAGCAGCCCAAGGACCCCTTCGCGGAGTTTGGCGAGGTCATGTCCGCCGTCCTGGACCTTTTTGAGAAGGTCAAGGACGGCGAGCAGGTCGACGTTGAAGCCTTTGCCGCCTCCCTCAAAGACGCGCATCCGGACTACGCGGACATGATCGATATGTACATCACCGCCTACAAGACCCTGGGCGTGGACGGCCTTTCCTCCATGCTCGCCCCCGTGCAGCAGTAGTATGGCGGGGCGGGGGGTAATGTGGAACGTGGAAAGTGGAGAGAGGAATGAACGGGGGCAGCAGACGGAGCCGGCAGCAGAACGTTCTGCTGCGGACCCGCACTACTGATAACTGAAAACGGACCACTTGTTACTGCTGATTTCCAATTCTATGCCAAATCATTGCTTTTGCAACGATTTGGCATTATTATATATGCATGAAACGAGGATAAAGCTGTGTGACCATCCGCGTCTGAACACGCTCGGATACAGAAAGATGCATATTCAGACACACCTGTATTTTTTGCCCTTCCGTATTGAAAACGATCGGATTATCGTGGATAATATGTTTCATGAATTGCAGGATTACGGGAATAAAATCACGCAGGGATGCCATCCAGGGAGGGAAGGACCATGAGAGAACCGATCCAGGTGTTTGATTATTCCGGGCACATCATGAAAGCCCTGCGCCGCGGTGTTTTGCTGAACACCAACGGCGACAAGTTCAACAGTATGGTCATCAGCTGGGGTCACTTGGGAATCCTCTGGGGAAAGCCCACCTTCGTGGTCTATGTCCGCGAAAACCGCTATACCAAAGCCCAGCTTGACAAAACCCGGGAATTTACCATCAGCATTCCGCTGGGCAAGCCGGATCCGCACATCCAAAGCGTATGCGGAATGCAGTCCGGACGGACCCTGGATAAAGTCAAAGAAGCAGGCCTGACGCTCCGGGATCCCGTCACAAACCATACCCCTGCGATCCTTGAATATCCCATGACGCTGGAATGCAGGGTGCTTTATACCCGGAAGCAGGATCTTTCCCTGCTTCCGGAAGACATCCGCAAATCCGACTATCCTGCGGATGTGGACGGAACGGCCCCGCTGGCAAACCGGGATGCGCACACCGTCTATATCGGTGAAATTGTGAACGCGTATATCCTCAAAAACGAATGATCCCCAACGCATGGACGGCGAGCACCTGCGGGAGGGAAAAACCATGACAGCCGATTATCTGCTGCAGCACCACAACGGAATCATCCACCTGAACCTGCTTGATTTCATCAAGAGCGAAGCCCAATTCTGAAAAGGATCCTGATATCCCAAAGGAGGACGCCATGAAGCTCAACGTCAAGCGCACTGCCCTCGTAGGCCTTGCGTTTCTGTCCATCTGTCTGTTCTGGGAGATGTATGATTTCACCACGCCTCTGGTGCTGAAAAACACCTATCACCTGGGGGATACCTGGGCGGGCGTGGTGATGGCGATGGACAACGTGCTGGCCCTGTTCCTGCTGCCGTTTTTCGGAGCGCTGTCCGACCGGTGCCGTACGAAGATCGGACGCCGGATGCCCTTTATCCTGGGCGGGACGGCGGCGGCGGTCGTCCTGATCGCCCTGATGCCCACGGTCATCGAGCGGTACCCGCTGCCGGTGTTCCTGGTGTTCCTGGGCCTTTTGCTGCTGGCGATGGGCGTGTACAGAAGCCCCGCTGTCGCCCTGATGCCTGACGTCACCCCGAAGCCCCTGCGCTCCAAGGGCAACGCGGTCATCAACCTGATGGGCGCTTTGGGCGGCCTGATCACCCTGATCCTGATCCGGGTCGCCGTCGTCCGCTCCGTGAACGCTGCGGGCGAAACCGTATCCGACTACCGGTATCTGTACTGGATCGTCGCCGCCCTGATGGCGGTCTGCGTTGCCGTACTGTTTATGACGGTGCGGGAAAACCAGCTGACTGCCGCCATGGAGAAGATCCACTACGGCGAGACGGAGGAGACCCGCAAAGCCATCGAGCCGACCCGATCCGGCGGCCTCCGTCCGGAAGTGCGCCGGTCGCTGATCCTGATCCTGTGCTCGGTCGCCCTGTGGTTCATGGGGTACAACGCGGTCACGACCGCCTTCAGCAAATACGCCATCACGGTCTGGCAAACCACCGAGGGCAGCGCCGCCACCGTCAAGATGCTGCCGACGGTCGTCGCCATCCTCAGTTACTGGCCGGTGGGTATCCTGGCCTCCAGGATCGGCCGGAAAAAGACCATCCTCGCCGGCGTCCTCCTGCTGGCCGCCTGCTTTGGACTGGTCACCTTCTTCCATTCCCTCAGCCTTGCGATCTACCCGCTGTTCGCCCTGGTGGGCTTCGCGTGGGCAGCCATCAACGTCAACTCCCTGCCGATGGTGGTCGAATTGGCCACGGGGGAGGACACCGGCAAATACACCGGGTTTTACTACACCTTCTCGATGGCCGCTCAGGTCCTGACGCCGATCCTCTCCGGCTGGCTGCTGGAGCACGTAGGCTACCACACCCTCTTCCCCTATGCCATGATCATGGTGTGCGGCTCCTTTGTGACGATGCTCTTCGTCCGCCACGGCGATTCCCGCCCGGAAAAGAAAAAGGGGCTTGATGCGCTGGATGCGGACGGCTGAATGGGATCGCGCGCGAAGGGATTAGGGGGTAGGGGTTAGATAATATGAAGTGACCTCGCATTTGCAGCAACGTGGATTTACCCG
>CAMJUL010000019.1 GCA_946408995.1 uncultured Clostridia bacterium
GCCTATCACGGCCCGTCCCTGATCATCGCCTACGCGCCCTGCATCAACCACGGCATCAACATGTCCAAGTCCCAGGCCGAGATCCGCAAGGCTGTGGAAGCCGGCTACTGGCCGCTGTACCACTTCAATCCCGACGCGGAGAAGCCCTTCACCCTGGACAGCAAGGATCCCACCGCTTCCTACCAGGACTTCCTGGCCGGCGAGGTGCGCTACACCTCTCTGAAGAAGCAGTTCCCGGATGCCGCCCAGGCGCTCTTCGACCAGAACGAGAAGGACGCCCAGGTACGCCTGGCCCGTTACAAGGAAATGAACGGCTGATCCGATCGGTGATCCGATCCAGCCACGGGGGACCGCCCTTGGCGGTCCCTTTTCCTTTGGACGCAAAGAGACTGAAAATGTGGGCGACATTCTTTACTTCCCGTCCCAAATGGGATAAAATGGGAAAAAAGCAGAGGAGGTATTCCATGTTCAAATCGACCCGAGTATGGCGCGGACTGACCCTGGTCTTTGCGTTCCTGCTGGCTGTATCCATGGTGGGAGGGAACATCCTGGAGACGTACCGTACGTCCGTGGACGCTTTCTTCAATACCCGCAGCCAGGTGGTGGTGACCACCAAAGGAGCGGACGGCGAGGACGCCTGGAACTATGTAAGCAAGTACAGGACTGCCAAAGAGGCTTTTGAGGGGCTGAAGGAATTCGCCATCCGCGAGAGCCAGGAAACGGTGGCCCTTTTGAAGAACGAGGGCGGCGCGCTGCCCATCGCCCGGGAGGCGAAGGTGACGCTGCTCGGGGTCCGCTCCTTCGCGCCGGTCTACGGTTCCTCGGGCGGCTCCATCACGGACGGCAACGCCACCGTGCAGATCACCAAATGCTTCCAGGACCGGGGATTCAAGCTGAACCCCTCTACCCTGGCCGCGTATGAGAAGTTCTTTGCCGGCAAGGAATGGACCAAGCCCCGTTTCGGCGGCGGCATCATCCCCGAGTACGCGGAGATCACCGCCTACAACGATCCCCATGAATTGACCATGGACGAATTGCTTTCGCTGAACGCGGATTTCCGGAAGGATTACGCGGACTATGCGGATGCCGCCATCGTGGTGGTGGGCCGTCCCGGCTCCGAAGGCGGGGCCTACCTGGCCGGCGCGGAAGGCCTGGCGGAGGGCGTCAGGACCCAGACCGGCAACATCCTGGGCCTGAGCGAAAACGAGGCTGCCTTGATCGAAGAAGCGAAACAGAACTTTGACAAGGTCATCGTGCTCGTCAACGCCGTCAATCCCATGGAGATCGGCAGCCTGAAGAACGACCCGGACATCGATGCCATCCTGTGGATCGGCTTCCCCGGCGCCTACGGCTTTTACGGCGTGGCGGACGTGCTGAACGGCACGGTCTCGCCCTCGGCGCACCTGGGCGACACCATGGCGGCCAACACGGCGGTGGATCCCGCCATGCAGAGCGCTGGCAGCATCCCCTGGGCCAACGCGGCGGATTTTGCCTCCGACCAGAACGTGAACAGCTACCTGATCGAGGCCGAGGGCATCTATACGGGCTACCGTTACTATGAGACCCGGTACGCCGACATCGTCCTGGGCAACGGCGGCGGGACGGCTTCCGCCGGCACCTATGCGATGCCTGACGGCACCGTGGCCAAAGTGGACGGCGCCTGGAACTACATGGACCAGGTGGTCTATCCCTTTGGCTATGGCCTTTCCTACACCACCTTTGAACAGACCCTGGATCAGGTGACCGTCGCCGCGGACAGGAAGACCGCCCAGGCGACCGTTACCGTTCGCAACACCGGCAGCGCGGCGGGCAAGTCCGTCATCGAGCTCTACGCCTCCGTGCCCTATACCGACTATGACAGGGAATACGGGGTGGAGAAGGCCGCTATCCAGCTGATGAACTATGAAAAAACCCGCACGCTGAACCCCGGCGAGAGCCAGACCATCACCGTCAACGTGGACATGAGCCTTCTGGCCAGCTACGACGCCTTTGGCAAGGGCACCTTCATCGTGGACCCGGGTACCTATTATTTCGCCCTGGGCAGCGACGCCCATGAGGCCCTCAACAACGTGCTGGCGGCCCAGGGCAAGACCGTGGCGGACGGCATGACCGCCGAGGGCGACGCCTCCAGGACCTATGCCTGGACCTGGGACGGAGAAGTGGACGCGGAGACCTTCTCCGTGGCAAAGACGGGCGCGAAGATTGGCAATCTCCTTACCGACGGCGACTGGGCCATGGACATGAATCATTTCAAGCCCGGCACCGTGACCTATCTGACCCGCGCGGACTGGGACGGCACCTTCCCCAAGGCCTATGAGGGCCTGACGGCGGACGGCCGGCTCAAGGAGCTGCTCTCCGGGGATCTTTACAAAATCAAAACCGGCGAGGACGTGAGCGACCTGGTCTTTGGGGACACTGCTTCCAAGCTGACCATCAACGACCTGAAGGGCGCCGCCTGGGACGATCCGCGCTGGGAGGAACTGGTCAACAAGACCACCGTGGAAGAGTTCCTGAACTTTGCGGCCAACGCCTTCCACAACATCGCCGCCATCCCCTCCGTGGGCTTCAACCAGTCCGGCTGTGATGACGGCCCCGGCGGCTCCGACAGCCATTACCTGAACGAGGGCGGCTTCCAGGGCACGCCCTACGCCGACGCAGCGGACTATAACAGCGGCACCCGTGTGGCCCCGTCGCCCACCAACCTCTGCTACTCCTGGAACAAGGAGCTGCAGTTTGAAAACGGCGAGATCATCCTGGGCGAATCCACCCTGGTGCTGAACCTGCCCATCATGATCGGCCCCGGTATGAACATCCACCGCAACGCCTATAACGGCCGCCATGTGGAATACTATTCCGAAGACCCGGTCCTGTCCGGCTACACCGGCAGCGCGGTGGTACAGGGCGCCCAGAGCAAGGGGACCCTGGTGAACATCAAGCACGCCGCTTTCAACGATCAGGAGATCAACCGCTCCGGCGTCGCGGTCTTCATGAGCGAGCAGAAGGCCCGCGAGATGGAACTGCGCAACCTGCAGCAGGCCTTTGAAGGCAACGGCAAGCCCGCATCCTTTGTGGGCGACGCCTCCAGGGAGGAGACCTATACCACCGGCGCCCTGGGTGTTATGACGTCCTACAACCGCATCGGCGCGGTGGCGCCTTCCGCCAATGTGAGCGTGGTCCGCGGCATCATGATGAACGAGTGGGGCTTCCACGGCTACAACGTGACGGACTTCACCGGCGTTTCCCTGCGCGCGATGCCCAAGGAATCCATCATGAACGGCACCACGGCCTTCTGCGGGTTCGGCGCCAGCGTGGACTACTGGAACGCGGAAGCGCTGTCCGGCGACAGGCAGATGCTGCTCTCCATCAAGGAGGACATGCACAACATCCTCTACGCCCTGGCCAATTCCGCCGCTCTGAACGGCGTCAACGAGACCACCCACACCGAGGAAGTGCAGACCTGGTGGCGCACGCTTTACCAGGCGGGCACCTGGGGCTTTGGCGCGCTTGCCGCTGTGAGCTGCGTATTCGCCCTGATTTCCAAGCTCAACAAGAAGAAGGAGGCCAAGTAAGATGGCGACCAACACCCAAAAACAGAGCAAGTTGGCCTGGGTTGCCGTATGCGCCACGCTTGTCGGTCTGGCGCTGTACATCATCTCCAGCCTGATCTTCCCCTCCAAGGCCATCCTCGGCTGGCAGGTCATCGCCTTTTCCTGCTGCGCGCTGCTGCTGGCGGTGGTCGCATACGCCTCCAAGACCGTCCCCGGGATCCTGCGGGATGTCTGCATCGTAGGGGGCGGACTGGCCCTGATCGCGGCCATCAGCTTCTTTGTGCTCAACCGCCTGGAGCCCGGCGCGGACGTCTGGTTCATCCCGGTCAACTATCCGGCCCAGGAGGCCACCTCCCTGTACGTTTCCTGCGCGGGCATCGCCTGCTACTTCGTGGCCTTCGTGGCTACCGTTTTGAAGGCTTTTACCGCCAAGGACTGAGCTGCACCGTCCTCCGGGGGCTGTCCCCCGGAGGACCCGCAGACGGGGCGATCTGCCGCCAGGGCAGGCCGCCCCTTTTTTAATGCGGTCCCCATCAGGACACGCCCTGGCGGCAGGGAGCGGAAAAACGGGAACGCGGTTTTCGTTGGATTCGCCGCGCCGGGCGGGGGAAAGCCTTTTCAAGCGAGGGGGGTTATGCTATAATCGAAAAGCGCTTTTAAAAAGCGTAGAATGCGCGCCCCATCCGGCCAACGGAGGGACAGCGCGGGAAAGAAAACGGGAAAAAACATGGACGAAATCATCAGACTGGAGAACGTATCCTACGCCTATGAGGACGATGGCCCAAACGCCGTGTCGGGGATTTCCCTGGCCCTGGAAAGGGGTTCCTTTACGGCGGTGCTGGGCAGCAACGGCAGCGGCAAAAGCACCCTGGCCAAACTGTGCAACGGGCTGTTCCTGCCGAACGCTGGAAAGGTCCTGGTGGACGGCCTGGACACGTCGGAGGAGGATAATACCTGGGAGATCCGGCGCCGCGTGGGCATGATCTTCCAGAATCCGGACAATCAATTGGTGGCCACGGTGGTGCGGGACGATGTGGCCTTTGGCCTTGAGAACCTGGGCATGGACCCGAAGGAAATGCCAGGCCGCATCGAATGGGCCCTGACGAAGACGGGCATGCTTTCCTTTGCTGACAAGGCGCCCCACCTGCTCTCCGGCGGGCAGAAGCAGCGGGTGGCCATCGCGGGGGTGCTGGCCATGAAGCCCGAGGCCATCATCTGCGACGAGGCCACCGCCATGCTGGACCCCCAGGGCCGCCGTGAGGTGCTGGAGGTGCTGGAGACGCTGAACCGGGAGGAGGGCATCACGGTCCTTTGGATCACCCATTTTATGGAGGAGGCCGTCCGCTTCCGGGACCTCTGCGTCATGCACGAGGGGGAGATCGCCCTGCGAGGTTCGCCGGAGCAGGTGTTCACAGAGCCCGAGCGGCTGAAACAGTATGGACTGCGCCTGCCGGAGATGACCCGCCTTTCCCTGGAGCTTCGTCAGGCGGGGGCGGACATCCGCCCGTGCCTGACCGGGGAAGAACTGGCCAAGGAGGTGGCCCGCCTGTATGCCGCCCGTCCCCTGAAGGGACTGACCCTGCCGCCGGAAAAGGCCGAACCGGAGGCGTCCCCGGAGGCGGAATCCGGACGGGTGGAGGTGGCCCTGAATAAGGTGACCCACACCTATCAGCAGGGGAGCCCCTACCAGTCCACGGCCATCCGGGAGGTGGATCTAAGGGTCTCCCAGGGGGATTTCGTTGCCCTGATCGGCCATACCGGCTCGGGCAAGAGCACCCTGGCCCAGCATTTGAACGGCCTGCTCAAGCCCACGTCCGGCACGGTGACCCTCAACGGGGAGGACATCCATCAGAAGGGCTTTGACCGGCGCCGGGTGCGGCAGCAGGTGGGCATGGTTTTCCAGTATCCGGAGACCCAGCTGTTTGAGGAATCGGTCAAAAAGGACATCGCCTTCGGCCCAGTCAACCTGGGACTGAGCGCGGAGGAATGCGACGAACGGGTCCGGGAGGCCATGGAAATGGTGGGCCTGGACTGGGATACGGAGGCGGAAAAGAGCCCCTTTGAGCTTTCCGGCGGGCGGATGCGCCGCTGCGCCATCGCGGGGGTGCTGGCCATGCGTCCCAAGGTGCTGGTGCTGGACGAGCCCACGGCGGGCCTGGACCCGGAGGCCCGGGAGCAGCTGATGGCCCTGGTCCGCCGCCTGCACCGCGCGGGAACGGGCATCGTGATGATCAGCCACAGCATGGACGACGTTGCCAGGCATGCGAACCGGGCGGTGGTCCTGCAGAAGGGGCAGATCGTGATGGACGATACGCCGGAGGAGATCTTCGCCCGGGAGGAGGCGCTTCGGGACATGGGGCTGGACGTGCCCCAGGTGAGCGCCCTGGGGGCGCTGCTTCGGGAGAAGGGGGTCCCGGTGGCGCCCCGCCTGATCCGCCGGGGGCAGGTGCTTGCGGCGCTTGTCAGGCTGCTTTCCGGGAAGGAGGGACAGGAAAATGCTTGAGAACATCACCTTCGGGCAGTATTACCCGTCGGACAGCATCGTCCACCGGATGGACCCCCGGATGAAGATCCTGCTGCTGATCCTGTTCATCGTGAACGTGTTCTGCGCCTCGACCCTGTACGCCTTTATCCCGGTGCTACTGTATCTTGTGACGGCGGTGCGTTATGCGCGGCTGCCCGCGAAAATGATGCTCAAGGGCATCAAGCCCCTTCGCCTGATCCTGATCTTTACCTTTATCCTGAACCTGTTCTTTATCCAGGGGCAGACGGTGCTCCTGGACCTGGGGTTCGCCCGCGTGACCCTGGAGAGCCTGAAGACGGCGGTGCTGTATGCCCTCCGGCTGCTTTTCCTGGTCATGGGCTCTTCCATGCTGACCTATACCACCGCCCCGGTTCCCCTGACGGACGGCCTGGAAAGGCTGCTGAGCCCCCTGAAGGCCGTGCGGTTCCCGGCCCATGAGATGGCCATGATGATGACCATCGCCCTGCGGTTCATCCCCACCCTTTTGGAGGAGACCGACAAGATCATGAAGGCCCAGAGCGCCCGGGGTGCGGATTTTGAGACCGGCAACCTGATCCGCCGGGCCAAGGCCATGGTGCCCCTGCTGGTGCCGCTGTTTGTCAGCGCCTTCCGCCGGGCCGGGGATCTGGCCATGGCCATGGAGGCAAGGTGCTACCACGGGGGCGAGGGACGCACCCGCCTCCACGTGCTGAAGATGACCCGCAAGGATTATATCGCCCTGGCGGTCAGCCTGGCTTTCCTGGCCCTGACCATCGTGACGGCCCGCCTGACCGCCTGAAGGAAAAAACCATGGGAACCCTTCAAAACAACACCGAAAAAGCGCCCCCGTCCGGGTCGGACGGGGGCAACTGGGTCTATCTGCTGGAGTGCGCGGACAACACCCTCTACTGCGGCTGGACCAATGCCCTTTCCCGCAGGATGCGGATGCACCGGGAGGGGAAGGCCTCCAAATACACCCGCGCCCGGCTGCCGGTGCGTTTGGTGTACCTGGAGGAATATCCAACAAAGCACCAGGCCATGCACCGGGAGGCGGAGATCAAAAGGCTGACCCGGCGGGAAAAGGACGCCCTGCGCCGGGGCTGGGCCCTTCCGTCCGGAGGGGACGGGGAGACGCCGTTAGAATAGGGCTATTCCCCGTCGGGCGTGCCGGAGACGGCGTACATCCATTCCTGCACGGCAAGGGTGAAGCTGTCCAGGTGGTGGGTATAGCAGTGGTCGGCCCCGGGAAGGATCACCAGGCGGGCGTTCCGGTAACGCTCCGCCGCGTCGATGGCGCACTGCAGGGGAACGGCCTCGTCCCTGTCCCCGTGGACCAGCAGCACGGGACCAAAGTAGCGGTCGATGGCGTCCTCCACCCGGATCATCTGGGCCACCCGCACATAATTGCCGTCCAGGGTCTTTTCGCCGCCCCAGGTTTTCAGGGTTTCCGGAACATGCTCCGGGTCGAAGGTCATGCCCAGCAGTTCGCCGCGCCTGGCCCCCTCGGGGATCATGGCGGCGGGGGAGAGGGCGATCAGGCCCTTGATGCGGTCCCGCACCATGGCGGCGGCCAGCATGGCCGTCAGCCCTCCCTGGGAATGCCCGCAGAGGTACAGGTCCCCCGTCCAGGGCAGGGCCCGGGCGTAGTCCACCAGCGTCAGGGCGTTGGTGAGCCATTTGAAGAGGGTGTGGTCGCGGAATTCGCCCCCGCTTTTCCCGTGGCCGTAGAGGTCCGCCCGAAGGGTGGCGAAGCCGATGTCGTTGAGGGCTTTGGAGACGGCTTCGATGTGCGGCTCCTCCTTGTACCCGGTGAAGCCGTGGAGAATCAGGACCAGGGGGGTCTTTTTTTGTTTTTCCCCTTTCGTGGGCTTGTCCAGCAGCGCGTCCAAAAGAAGGCCGTCCTCCTGAATGTACATCAAAACACCTCCCGAAGTGGTTGGAAGCCTTATGCAGATGGATTGAAATCCCTTTGATTATAGCATATCCCGCGGGAGCGGAAAAGGGGCATTGTGAAATCCCAATATTTGGGGTATGATGGACCGGAAAGGGAGAAAAACAAACGCCGCTGAAAGGACTTTGCCGTATGAGAAGAACGCTGTGTATCCTTCTTTCCGTTGCTTTTCTGCTTTCCCTTCCTCCTTCCGTCTTTGCGGGGGAGGACTGCATCGTCGTCCCAACGCCCGTCTGGCAGGGGGACAGGCAGGCGGGCGCGCTGGAATTGCGGTTTTATCCCGCTTCTCCCCACGTGGCCTATGCCGGCATGAAGGCCTACGTTTTCTGCCTGCGGCAGGAGGAGATGACCGTCACGGTTTCGTTCGGCCTGTGGCGGGTGGAAAATCCCCTGGGCGCCTTCATCCTTGCCGATCCGTCGGCGGGGAAGATCACCGCCCCGGACTGGGCCGCCTTCCAGAGCCCGCTGCCCCCCTACGAAGGGATGGTGGGGGTCAAGGACGCCCCCTGCGCCTGGACAAGGTATACCGGCCTTGTCTTTGACGACCCGCCGAAGGAGCGGATCTTCGATTTTGCCCGGTACGGCATCGCCCTCTACGCGGACGCGGAGGATGTGTACCTGCCCCTGGCCCTTCTGTCCACGATGTTTACAGATGTGGCGATCAATTATCTGGCCTGGAACGGGGACAAGCTCTACCGGTCCGAGGTCGATCTGGATACGCTGACCGAGCTTCCGGAGGACTACTATGCCACGCCGCGCATGCGCGCCCTGATGACCGGGAAGGCCAGGCGGGCGGAGGACGAGATCCGGGAGAGCTTCGGGGAGCTCTGCTTCATCCTGGAGCATTTCTTCGGCCATCCGGGCACCTCCCTGCTGGACGCGCCGATCCGGGAAAAGGGGCTGGAGGAAGCGCTGAAGGGGATGCCGGAGGGCGAAGGGGAACAGATCCTTTCGCAGCTGAAGTCGCCGGACATGGTGGAATACCTGATCGGCCTGAGCAGGCTCTTTGGCAGGGGACTGGACGACGGGCACACCGTGTTCAGCGGCATTTCAAATATCCTGGCCCTCAGGCCGGCATACCCTGCGGCCATGATGCGCATCCTCTTTGGCGCGGGCGAGGCGCTGACCGACACGTCCGGCACCTGGCGCACGCTTCTGCTGGCCGACGTCATGAGGGCCCGCGAGGCCGCCTGGGGGGAGGAGGTCTACCGGGAGTGCGGAAACACCGCTGTTTTGCGCATCGACGAATTCAACCCGGACGACGAGGGCTGGGAAGCCTATTACGCGGGCGCGGGGGAGATCCCCATGGACTGCCTGGGCATCACCGTGACGGGGCTGAGAAGGGCAAAGGACAATCCGGCCATCCATAGCATCCTGTTCGACCTGAGCTGCAACACGGGGGGCAGCGGGGACATCCTGATGGCCATGCTGAGCCTTGTGACCGGGGAAAAAGAATTCAAAGGGTACAACGTGCTGACGGAGCAGCGGCAGCGCGCGTTTGTGCAGGTGGACAGGAACCTGGACGGCGTGTTTGACGAAAAGGATGACGCGGTCCGGTATGACTTCAACTACGGCGTGCTGACCACGCGCATGTCCTTTTCCTGCGGCAACCTGTTCCCCATCCTGATGCGGGAGCACGGGGCCGTGGTGCTGGGCGAGCCCTCGGGCGGCGGGTCCTGCAGCGTGCAGGCGGCGGTGCTCTCAAGCGGCGCGGTGTTCCTGATGTCCAGCTGTCTGTGGGCCCTGCTGGACGCGGACGGGCAGTCCGTGGAAGGCGGCTGCGCCGTGGACCTGCCCATCGAAAGGATCGAGCCCCTGCGCCCGACCCATGAGGACCCCAGATTCGCCAGCGGGGATTACGCGCCGTATTTCGACGACGCAAACCTGGACCGGATGATGAACGAATGGTTTGCTTTGGAGGCGGAGCAGCCCGCCGCGTAAAGGCGAATAAAAAACAGGCGCTGTGAGGAGGCCCTCGCAGCGCCTGATTTTCATCGAAAAGACAATGGGATTGGATGCTGCAAAATACGGAGCCGCTTCATGGATCCCATCCGGCGTCCCGCCCCCCAGCCTCAGGGAGAGACGCGAAGGGGGGAATCCGCCGCGGGCGCGAAACGGCCAGCGCCTTCCCGCAGGCGCAGGGCCGCGGGATCCCGGGAAAGGGCATAGGAGACGAACAGGTCCTCCGGCAGGGCTGAAAGGGAGGCGGCCAGGGCCGTTTCGTCCGGGGCGAGGAACAGGCGCAGGGCCTGGCAGCACAGGTCTGTAAGGTCCGTTTCCCGGCCCGCCAGGGCCATGGACAGGACCGGGCCGGGGCGGCTGGCGTCCGCTTCCAGAAAGCTCCAGGGATGGCGGAAAAGGGGACCCTCCGGACGCTCCAGGGCATAGTAGCCGTATTTTTGCCCCGCCGGGGCAAAGGCCGTCAGCTGGCAGAAGGCGGCGGGGGAGGGCAGCACAACGTCTCCGGCCGGAAGGACCTCCCCCTGGAACCAGGCGAGGAGGCCGAAGGCTGTCTCCGACCCTTCCTCCAGGGAGACGCACAGGCCGGAGTCGGTGTAGAGGAAGCCGTGGGTATAGCCCCTGCCGGCAAGGCGCTTTTGCAGGGCGTCCAGCAAATAGGCGTCCCGCAGGGCGGTCAGGTCCAGCACCGGGCCCGTCAGGCCGTTTTCAGCCGCGAAGGCCTCCCATTCCGGGGAGACGGTCAGCCGGGCGCGGCTGCTTTCCACCTCCAGGGTGAAGCGGTCCGGGGCCGTCACAAAGGCGCGGAGCCTTTCAAGCACTTCGGCCTCCTCCGGGTCCGAAAGGGGGTCCTTTTCCAGGGGCTCCTCCAGGTAAGTCAGGTCCTGCCAGGCTTTTTTGAGGGGGCCCAGGAAGACGCTGTACCCTTCCAGGGTCTGCTGCCGGGTCAGGGCGTCCCGGAGGACCGCCTCCAGATCCGGGCCGATTTCCATCCACTGGCCGGGGGACGAATTGAGGGAGGCCAGGTTGACCACGCCGTCATAGACGGTCTCCGCGTCCAGCAGGCGGAACAGGCTCAGCAGCGCGTCGGAGTATTCCCCCTGGACGGCGTTGAGCTCCGCGCGGATCCGGCTGCTGGTGCCCGCCGCATAATAGCGCAGACGGACCCCGCTTTGGTAGACCACCGGGGCTGCGGCGGGGGAATAATCCACGTCGTAAAATCCGCTCTCCCGGTGCAGGAGGCCGTTGACGCCAGCGGCAAAGGCGCCGATGGCGATCACCAGGGCCGCGGCGAAGAGGACGACGCGCAGGAGGGTCTTTTTTTTGCTGCTTTGGGCCAAGCGGAGGCCTCCTTTCAAGGTCAAAAAACTGCCGCGATAAGCGGCAGCGGAGGTGCGGCGTTTCTTCGTCAGCGGGCGAAGCGGACGGCTTTGTACTGTTCGATCTCCTTGGAATCCCCAAAGACCATGTGGCCGTTTCCGATGTCCACAAGCTTGGGCGCTTCCTCCCCGTCCTTGTATTCCCGGGGCTCGTAGACGAAGAGCTTTTTCTTTTTCTCCAGGATCGGGTCCGGAATGGGGATGGCGCTCATCAGGGAGCGGGTGTAGGGATGCAGGGGATACTTGAACAGCTCCTCGGTCTCGGCAACCTCCATGATGCGGCCCTTGTAAATGACCACGATGCGGTCGCTGATGAAGCGGACGATGGACAGGTCGTGGGCGATGAACAGGTAGGTCAGGCCCCGTTCCAGCTGGAATTTCTTGAGCAGGTTCAGGACCTGGGCGCGGATGGACACATCCAGGGCGGAGATGGGCTCGTCCGCCACGATCAGCTCCGGCTCCATGACGATGGAGCGGGCAAGGCCCACGCGCTGGCGCTGGCCGCCGGAGAACTCATGGGGGTAGCGGGTCAGGTGCTCGGGCAGAAGGCCTACCTCGTTGATGGCCATTTCCACTTTGGCCATGCGCTCCTTCTCGTCATTGAAGAGGTGGAAGTTGTACAGGCCTTCGGAGATGATGTATTCGATGGTGGCCCGCTCGTTCAGGGACGCGGCGGGATCCTGGAAGACCATCTGGATCTTGCGGATGACCTCCCGGTCCTTTTTGCGGCTGAGCTTGCCGGAGATCTTCTCACCCTTGAAATAAATGGCCCCGTTGGAGCAGGGATTGATGCGGACAATGGCGCGGCCGATGGTGGTTTTGCCGCTGCCGCTTTCGCCCACCAGGGACAGGGTCTCGCCCTTGTAGATGTCAAAGCTGACATCGCTGACGGCCTTGAAGCTGTTTTTGCCCTGCTTGAAGACGACGTCCAGGTTCTGCACGGAAAGCAGAACTTCTTTGTTTGCGTTATTTTCCATACGTTCGTCTCCTTACTCCTCGATGTCGCTGTAGATGCGGGCCATTTTTTCATGCAGGTTCTGGATGTTCTTCGGGGCCTCGGTCTTGGGAGCCCGGGGATCCAGCAGCCAGGTCTTGGCATAATGGGTGGGGCTGACCTGGAACATGGGGGGTTCCTCCTTCAGGTCGATGGCCATGGCGTACTGGTTGCGGGGGGCGAAGGCGTCGCCCACGATCTTGTTGTACAGGGAGGGCGGCGTGCCGGGGATGGAGAACAGGTCCGTGCCCTTCTCGGTCAGCTGGGGGAGGGAGGAGAGCAGCGCCCAGGTGTAGGGGTGCTTCGGATCGTAGAAAATATCCTCCACGGTGCCAAGCTCCACGATCTGGCCGGCGTACAAAACGGCCACCCGCTCGGCCACGTTGGCCACCACGCCCAGGTCGTGGGTGATGTAGACGGTGGTGAAGCCCAGGTCCTTTTGCAGATCCTTGATCAGGCGGATGATCTGGGCCTGGATGGTCACGTCCAGGGCGGTGGTGGGCTCGTCGCAGATCAGGATCTTGGGCTGGCAGGACAGGGCGATGGCGATGACGATGCGCTGCCGCATGCCGCCGGAGTACTGGAAGGGGTAATCATCAAAGCGCTTTTCGGGCTCCGGGATGCCCACCTTGCCCATGATCTCCAGGGTGCGCTGGCGGGCTTCCTGCTGGGAGCAGCGCTGGTGCTTGAGGATGACGGTCATGATCTGCTTGCCGATGGGGATGACGGGGTTCAGGCTGGTCATGGGGTCCTGGAAGACGGTGGCGATGCGCCGGCCGCGGATCTGCTGCCAGTCGTTGGTGTAGCGCACGTTGGCGCAGTCGATGACGGCATAGCCCTCCAGGCGGTTTTCCTTTTCGTTCAGGCTGCGGAATTCCACGTAGAGCACCGCGGTCTGGAAGATGCGGTTGCGCACCAGTTTGCTGCTGAGGTCCTCCCCGGCGGTCATGGCCTTTTTGAAGGCCTTGAGCAGGGTGGCCATCAGGCGGACCTGCTTGTTGAGGGGATAGCGGCCAACGGAGAGCAGGATCTCATAAGCGAGGACCCGGTTGCGCTCCAGCACCCGGTCGGAAAGGCCCTCGGGATTCCCGGCCTGGTCGGGGGCTGCGATTTTCCGCTGCCGCTCCGCCTTCAGGGCCTCGATCTCCTCCTGGTCCTTTTCCCGGAGGGAGGCGTTCTGACGGTAGGCCTGGGTGCGCTCCTTGATCAGATTCTCCCGGTGGGCGCTCAGGGTATTCTGCTTTTCGTTCAGGGCGCGGATCTTTTCCTCGCAGGCGCGGATCTCGGCCTGGTCCTTCTGGCTGTGCTTGTCCAGGGTCAGAAGGTAGTTGTTGGTATCCACCAATTCGTCCCGGAGGACCTTCAGGTCCGCCTGGTATTTTTCTTCCTCTTCCACCGACAAGGTCTTGACATGCTCCATGTCGGCCTTTTTCTGGATCAGGCGGCGGTATTCCTCCGCGCCGCGCTCCAGGGTGGCGTATTTGTTGAGCCGCCCGACCAGAAAATCGATTTTGCGGCGGTTGGCTTTGGTCAGGGCAACGTCGGTCTTGCTCAGCTCGTCGTCGGAGAAGATGATGCTGCCCTCGGGGATGAAGCCGTTGGTTTCCAGCATTCCGGCGAAGGTCTTGGTCAATACGGACTTGCCGCTGCCGCTTTCGCCCACGATGGCGATGGACTCGTTCTCGTAGATGTCCAGGGAGACGTTGCGGATGGCCGTCAGGATGCGGCCGCGCACGTTGAATTTGACGCTGACGTTGCGGAGGGAAAGGAGGACCTTCCTGTTTTCGTTTTCACTCATGGCGCTCCCCCTCCTTACATGTGGGTCCTGGGGTCAGAGGCGTCTGCCAGGTTCTGGCCCAGAACGTACAGGATGATGGTGATGGCGGCGGCGATGGCGACCGGCGGCCAGAATTCCCAGGGATAGACCAGGAAGGCGCTCTGGCCCTCCTGGATCATGCGGCCAAGGGACGGCACCTCGGCGCTGAGGCCGACCCCGATGTAGGAAAGGAACACCTCCATGGAGATGTAGCTGGGCAGCTCCGTGGCAAGCAGCGTCACCGTGACGCTGGTCAGGAAGGGCAGGATGTTCCTTGTGATCATGCGGGGGATGGGGGTACCCAGGCACCGGGAGGCCAGGGAGTATTCCCGGTCCCGGATGATGAGCACCTGGGTGCGGAAGAAGTAGGAGATGCCCAGCCACCCGGTGACGGTCAGGGCGAAGACGAAGCTCCAGAAGCCGGCGCCGATGACATAGACCAGAACGGAGATCAAAAGGATGTAGGGCACGTTGGCGATGATGTTGTAGATGACCAGCATGACCTGGTCAAACCGCTTGCTGTAGCCCCAGACCGCGCCCATCAGGATGCCGATGGTCATGTTGATGGCGGCGCAGATCACGGCCAGCACCAGGGAGGTGCGGGCGGAGGCCATGATGCCGTAGAAAATGCTGTTGCCCATGCCGCCGGAGCCCAGGATCCATTTGAAGGAGAAGCCGCCGTTGCGCTCCATGGCCTTGGCAGGGCTCATGTTGAAGGTGGTGGCGTCCCGGATGTTCTCATAGGCGTTGTAGGGGGCGATGGCGGGAACGATGAAGGCGCCCAGCAGGATAACGATGAAAATGCAGATCAGGACGATGTTGATCTTCTTGCGGAAAAAGACCCGGAACACGCTGGCCCAGTAGGAATACCGGGGCGCGGTGATCTTTTCGGACTGGATGGTGTCCTTGTCGATGAACCGGAACAGGTTCTCCTGGGGATGGGTTGTCTGCGCTGCCATTAACGGCCACCTCCTTTGCTGGATGAAAGCGAGATCCGCGGGTCGTATTTGGCCAGAAGCAGATCGCCCAGAATGACGGAAATGATGGACAGGGTGGTGTAGAACACCGTGCAGGCCACGATGATGCCGTTGTCATAGCCGTTGATGGCGTTGGTCAAAAGGCCGCCCACGCCGGGTACGGCGTACACGCGCTCGGTGATGATGGCGCCGGTAAGGCAGCCCAGGATGTTGCCGGGGATGCCATGGACCAGGTAGATCATGGCGTTGGGGGAGATGTGCTTGCGGTAGATCTCGCTTTCGCTCATGCCCTCCGCCCTGGCGAACTTGACGTAGTCGCTGTTCATCTGGTCGATCATGTACCGGCGCATCCACTTCATCAGGCTGCCCACCTGGGGCAGCGCAAGGGAAATGGTGGGCAGGAAGTAGGCGAAGATCTTGACCTCCGCGTTGGCAAATTTATAGGGCAGGTTGAAAATTGTGGTGCCGATGGTGGCAAACAGGAAGATGTAGGCCAGGGAGGGCACGGCCATGATGAAGATGATGTAGCCGTTGCCGATCTTGTCCAGCAGCCCGTCCTTGTGCCTGGCCATCTGGATGCCAAGGGGCAGACCCAAGAGGTAGGCCAGGAAGGTGGCGATAAGGCCGATGACGAAGGAGTTTTCGATCATGGACAGTCCGCCGTACCGGTAGGTGTAGGCTGTGTACTGGTCCGGGAACTGCTTCATTTCCGTCTTGGTGCGGGGGGTGTTGTTATAGGTCAGGGAATGGAAATCGATGGCCGAATCGATGTATTCATCCGTCCCAAGCTTGGCGGGGTACTGGGTCCGCACCTTGGCCTGTTCGCCGGTGGGGCGGTTGATGACCGCGGTGATCTCCTGGCCGCGGTATTTGGTAAAGGAGGTGCCCAGGTTCAGGTGCAGCCAGTTCTGATGGATAAAGGGGAACCGGCCGTCAAAATACAACAGGTATTTATGAGTGGTGCCGGACCCCACCACGGCAAACAGGCCGCTGTAGGGGTCGTGCTCCACCCGGACAAAACGATCGGTCAGGGCAGGGTCCTTGACGTCGTTTGTTGTTTCCACGGTGATCAGGTGGGTGATGTAATCCCACAGGCGCACGAACACGCTTTTTTCAATGGAGGCGATCAGGTAAGCGTCCCCGCCCTTTTTGGCTTTGCCGGAGGGGGAGCGCTGAGGCTCCAGGTAGTTGACGGTGTAGCCCTTTTTGGCGTAGGTCTCGGTAAATTCCTGGACAGAGGCGTTGCCGGTATAGCTGGTCTCGTCCTGGATGGCGTCCTTGTCCGCCTTGTAATCAGCGTTTTTGGTGTACTCCGCGCCGTAGAGCGCCTCGTACTTGCTTTTCAGGAACGCGGAATAATCCGCGTACTCAAGGTACCCGAATTTCTGGTACTGGGCGTATTCATAAATCGTCCGGTCGTTCAGGTTCTTTTTGTTCCAGACGTCGTCCATCTGGAAAATGGAGCTCCTGGGAATCAGGTTATACACCAGAAGCATGACGGCGATAATGACCACCAGCAGCGAAAAAACGGAAAACAGGATGCGCCGCAGCATGTATCTCTTCATGAATACACCCACTCACAATCATAATATCCCCCGGCGGGGAGGCGTTCCTCCTTTGGGACAGGCCGCTGTAATAAACCAACACGGGGGAAGCGGCGGAACCGCCGCTTCCCCTCTGTGCGCGGCCTTGGCCGCGGCGGGAAAATCCCAACAAGGGTCTAAAATCAGTAATCCAGACCGATGACCTTCAGCATGTAGCCGTTGACACCGAAGGTGTCCAGGTAGGTGCAGGGATCACCGAAGTCGGGGCCCCAGCCGGAGCCATAGAAGAAGTCGAAGTTGCCGGCCGCACCGGAAGCAGCACGGTAGCCGCAGGCGTAGAAGTCCTGGGAGGTGGTGGTTTCAACCAGGTTGATGACCACGTTCTCGGCGCCCAGGGCGTCCTCGATGACCTGCTTGGTGGCCTGCGCCTGGGCGGTGTTGGCCGCGGCGGCGGAGTAGTAGGTCACGTCAATGGTGATGGGCCAGGTGACGGAATCGCCCAGCTCTTCCTTGGCGGCAGCCAGATAGGCCTTGGCCTTCTCCACGTTGTACCAGCCGTTGCAGGCATCGGCAACCTGGATGAACTGCTCCTCGGGCACGCCCTCTTCGGCTTCCAGCTTGCTCAGGTAGTACTGGACCATTTCGCCGTAGAAGGTACCGGCGGCAAATTCGTGGCCTTCTTCGTCCGCGGTGGCGGCGCTCAGGGACACGAACTCGGGATGGGTGTACATGTTGCGCAGGTTGGTCAGCTTCAGGTCTTCACCGCGGCTGACGGCGTTCACGGTCGCCTTGTCCCAGGCGGAGGTGATGGCCTTGCGGAAGTTCTTGTTCATCAGGGCGTTGTGGGTGTCGATCTTCTGCTGTTCGGTCTTGGGGGAAGCAGCGGCGCCGCTCTCCAGGGCGAAGGTTCCGCGGTTCAGGTTCAGACCGCCGAAGTAGGTGGTGGAAGTGGTTTCGGAGATGTAGGCGTACTTGTCGAAGTTGCCGTCCGCCTTGGCCAGGGCCAGGGTGCCGGAAGCTTCGGTCAGGCCCAGTCCGGCGTACACACCGGCGACCACGTCGTTGTAGGTCTGGGTCATGTTCTCGCCGTTGTCATAGATCCAGGTGACGCTGTTGAGGGTCACGGCATCGGCATTGTAGTAGTTGGGGTTCTTGACGATCACGATTTCGGAATCGGGATTGAGCTTCTGGAGCAGGAAGGGACCGGAGTAGACCTGGGAGGCCACATCGGTGTTCTTGCCGTAGGTGTAGGTGGCGGTGTCGGCGAAGGCTTCCTGATATTCGGAGATGCCGTACACGCCGCCATGGCTCAGATACCAATCCTCGCAGATGGGCAGGAAGCAGGAGTAGGTGAGCATGGTCATGAAGTAGGGGATGTCGCTCTCCAGGGTGACCTGCAGGGTGTAATCATCGATGGCTTCGTAGCCGACCTCATCGAAGGAGCCGCCGGCCAGATAGTCGGAAGCGCCCGCGACCACGCCTTCAACCAGCCATTCCAGACCGGCGGCGGCGTCCAGCATGTGATGGAAACCGGCGACGAAGTCGTTGGCGGTCACATCGGCGTACTCTTCACCTTCGGAGGTGAACCACTTGGCGCCCTGACGGATGTGGAAGGTGTAGACGGTGCCGTCCTCGGAGACTTCCCAGGATTCCGCCATGGCGGGCTTGAGCTGGTTCAGGTTGTTGTACTGCACCAGGCCGTCCACGGTGTTCACGGTGATCTCGGTGTCGCTCTGGGAGGAGGTGTTCAGCCAGTCCAGGGTAACGGGAGCCGTGGAGAAGGTGGTGGTGTAATCGGTCTTGAGGGTGTGGCCCTTGCTGGTCAGGTACGCGGCGGGATCATACTCGCCTTCGCCGGCCACGGCCTTGCCCCACTGATCAAACAGATCGGCGCGCTCGGCGGGGGTCAGGAATTCATCGGAGATGACCATGCCAAAGAGGCGGTCGTCATCGTTGCCCCACTGCACATAGGGAACCGTGCGGGGCGCGATGCGGCTGATGGTGTAGGCGCCGTTCTGGGTGGTGTTGGGGATCATCACGGCGCTGTCAAGCAGGAAGGCTTCCGCCTGGGCGTACAGCACGAACCGCTCGTCGTTGCTCTCGGCAGCTTTGGCGGCTTTCATCATATCGTCGAATTCCGCAAGGACTTCCAGATAGATGTCTTCGTCTTCCGCGCGCTCGTAGACAGCGGACTCGGCGCTGGCGCAAACCAGGCTCAGGGCCATGACAAGCGCCATCAGCAGGGACAGGAACTTCTTCATTTGTCTAACCTCCATAGATTATTTATTTCATTCATCGCGTGGATGATTGAAATCCGTTTTCCCGCGGCAGCCTGACAGACAATGAAAAGGGTATATCAAAGAAACCCCGCAGGTCCATACCGTGCATTATACTATCCTCTTATCCTTTTTGCAATTGGATTTGGCAAAAAGTTTCATTTTGTTCAAAAAGCAAAAAATGCAAAAAAAGAACAAACCCTTGTCCCGCAAGGGTTTGCGGATGCCCGGCAGGGGGCGCCGGCGGGCAAAGACGGATGGAAGAAAACGGAAATATGCATAACCCCGCTTTGGACCGGGGGCGTCAGCGCATTTCCTCGGTCCGGACGTACCAGGTCTTCCCGTCGGTTTCAAGGTGCACGGTCCGGGTGATGTAATAGCGGGGAATGTCCCTGCGGTCCAATTGCCGGTCGTGGTTCATGGTATAGGAGCGGTTGTTGGTCACAACGACCAGGGAAGGGCTCAGGGCGTCCAGCATGGCGGGGGCGATGGTGTTGTTGCCGTGATGGAAGGACTTGAGGATGTCGCAGTCCAATTCGTCCCCGTATTTTTCCGCCAGGGTCTTCTGGCTGTTGCCGGTGATGTCCGCCCCCAGGAAGATCTTCGCCTCCCCAAAGGTGACCATCAGGGCCGCGGAGGAGGGGTTGGGGGCAAGCCCCGGGGTCTCGTCCCGGTAAATTTTGCATTGGGCCCCGCCCAGGGCGAAGGTATCTCCGTCGCCGACGGTTACAAGAGGGATGCCCTTTTCCTTCCGGAGCGTGTTGTAGTCCTGCCAGTCCGCGTTTTTCTCGGTATCGTCGTAGGGGGCCAGGATCTGCCCCACCGGGAAATCGTGGTTGACGAGGCGCCGCTGGATCTGGATATGATCGTCGTGATAGTGGGTCAGGAAGAACGTATCAAAGGCGGTGATGCCATGGTCCTCCAGGTAATTGGTGACGGCCTGGAACCGGAAAGACTCCCCGCCGTCCACCAGCATGCGTTCCCCGCCGCAGGTTACGATGATGCAGTCCCCCTGCCGGATGCCCACGATGTCCACCTCAAGAAGGGGCGTCCCCTCTTCAAAGGGGGAGGCGGAGACGTATTCCACCGTCTCGTAGGGGGCGTTGGTATCGTCCTTCAAATGGACGATGGGCACGTCCGCCCGGGCGGCAGGGGGCACAAGCAGGGCGGAAAGGAGGAGAAGGCACAGGACCTGCTTCATCAGACGCTGGGACATGGGAAGACTCCTTTCAGGGGGAAAAATGAAGAATGTATAATGAATAATGGAAGCATTCCTTCCGTATTCATTCTGCATTTTTCATTGTGCATTGTGCAGGATTCATTCTTTTTCTTCCTCCGCCAGGGGGGTGACGGCGGGATCGATGATGCAGACGATGTCGTCCACCTTGCGTCCGTTCTTGTAGGGGGTGGAGACGAGGGCGCCGGAGAACCAGAGCATGCTGCTCTGCCCGCCGTCCAGGTTGTAGGCGGCTTTGCAGCCCAAGGCCTGCATCAGGGCGCTCAGCTGCTCCAGGGTCAGGCCCCGGCTGTTGTGCCGCTCTGACAGGGCGGAGGCGACCCCCCGGCCGTCCACCTGCACAAAGCAGTAATGGCCGGGTCCGTAATAGCCGATGACGCTGCGGGGATTGGCGGGCTTTACGTCGGAGGTGAAGGCGGTCAGGGCGTTCCCCTCCTCGTCCAGCAGGGAGGGGCCAAAGAGAAACACCTGCCAGATCTCGTCCATACGGTCCTTCAGGTCTGCGTACAGGGCGTTCATGTCCCGCCCGGCGGCGCGGAAGGTCTCCATCCGGCCGTCCTTGTACATCACCATCAGGTCCCGCTTGCGGTTTAAGGTGGAACGGCGCAAGGTGCCGTTGGTGACCACCATGCCCACCGACAGGTTGCAGGAGTTGTCCCCGGTCATCGCCAGCACCGCTCCCGCCTTGGCGGCGGTGACGGCCACCTTGGCCGCCCGGCGGTTCCATCTTGCGCCGCCGAAGGCCCGGCGGAAGCATTCGGGGGTGGCGATGCGGATGTCGGCTACGTACACGTCGGAATGCTGATACCAGGCGGAGGAAAGGCGGATCACCAGGTTTTCGGAGATGTACTGGGTCTCGTCCGCGTAAGGGGCGCTCCCGGGCGAGGCGAAGGCGGTCTCCAGGCGGGCGTTTTCAAGCATCCGTTCCGGGAGGGTTTCGTTTTCGGCGTCCTCGGCGCGGGAAAGGCCGGGCAGCAGCAAAACAAGGGCCGTCATAAGGGACAGGACCCTCCGCAGGAAACGGCCCGTCCCCCGCGGAGCGGAAAAGTCAAACGGCATAGGTATGCTCCCTTCCGCTTACAGGGGCAGCTGGATGACCGGGTCGGATTTCTGCTTGGGGCGGTAGATGCAGAACTTCCGCCCGATGCACTGCACGGGCTCCGCGCCGGTTTTTTCGCACAATTGCTCCAGGGCTTCCCGGGCGCTCAGGGGGGCCTCCTTCTGGATGGAGCACTTGATCAGCTCCCGGGCCTCCAGGAGGTTTTCACATTCCTGCACCGTGGTGTCCAGAATGCCCTCCTTGCCGATGAATAAAGAGGGGTCCATGGTGTTGCACATGGAACGGAGAAAGGCGCGCTGCTTGGAATTGATCTGACTCATCTTTCTTTTTCCCGGCCGTGCCGGGCCTTTCTGTAGGTTCAAAGGGTTATTCCACAAAGTCGAATTCCAGATCGCACATGCGGACGGTACTGCCTTCTTTGGCGCCGGCGTTCCTGAGGGCGTCGATCATGCCGCTCAGGCGCATGGTGCGGTGGAACCAGTTCATGCTTTCCTCGTCCTCGAAGTTGACGCTGTCCACCAACTGCTCCGCGCCGCGGCCGGAGAGGACGAAGACCCCGTCCTCCACGGTGACGGTGAAGCTGTTTTCCTGCCGCAGGGTCTCGGGGATCCATTCCTCTTCCGGGAAGGGCTCCCGGGGGGGCAGGAGGGAGAGCTGCCGGACGCATTCCCGCATCAGGGCGTCCACGCCAAGGCCCGTGGCGGCGGAGATGGGGAACACCTTGACACGGTCCCCCACATGCTCTCTGAGCATGCTCAGGCCCTCCTCGCCGTCGCCCAGGTCCATTTTGTTGGCGGCGATGATCTGGGGCTTTTCGGCAAGGGTGCCGTACTTTTCCAGCTCCCGGTTGAGGATATCCAGGTCCTCGGTGGGGATGCGGCCCTCGATGCCGGAGGCGTCCACCACGTGGATCAGCAGACGGGTCCTTTCCACATGGCGCAGGAACTCGTACCCCAGCCCTACGCCCTCGCTGGCGCCTTCCACGATCCCGGGGATGTCCGCCATGACAAAGTCCGTATCGTCCACCCGGGCAATGCCCAGGTTGGGGGTCAGGGTGGTAAAATGATAGTTGGCGATCTTGGGCTTGGCGGAGGTGACGCGTCCAAGCAGGGTGCTTTTGCCCACGTTGGGGAAGCCCACCAGGCCCACGTCGGCGATGGTTTTCAGTTCCAATACAAATTCCACCGCGTCGGTCTTCATGCCGGGCTTGGCGAAGTTGGGGGCCTGCCGGGTGGGGGTGGCGAAATGGGAATTGCCCCAGCCGCCGCGGCCGCCCCTGAGAAGCACCTTCTGCCTGCCGGCCTCGTACATGTCGGCCACGACGCGGCCGCTTTCCTTGTCCCGCACGACGGTGCCTACCGGCACCTTGATGACAAGGGCCTCCCCGCTTTTGCCCACCCGGCGGGCGCTGGCCCCGTCCTGGCCGTTCTCGGCCGCGTATTTGGAATGGAAGCGGAAGTCCAAAAGGGTGTGCATGTTCTCGTCGGCCAGGAGCACGACATCCCCGCCCCGGCCGCCGTCCCCGCCGTCGGGGCCGCCGTTCTGCACGAATTTCTCCCTGTGAAAGGAGACACAGCCGTTCCCGCCGTTGCCCGCTTTGGCGGTCAGGGGGGCACGGTCCACAAATGCTGCCATGATCCACTCTCCCGAAAAAGTTGAAAAAAGCGCCATACAAGGCCTGGCCGCCCGGCGGGACCTTCTGTCCCGCCTCCGTGCGCCGCAGGTAAAAACAGCAAAATACCCGCAGTACAGCAAAGGTAAAACAGTCGGCACCTGCCAAGCGGCCAGACGCTGTATTATACCATTGTTTGATTCCATTTGACAAGGCCCGGACAAAATTCCGCCATGGTTGCTGTTTCATGGGGAAAAAACGCTCTCTGTCGGGACCGGGCCCAGGATCATCCTGCCGGAATGGGTCGTCGATGGAATCAAACTGCCCGGCGTTCGTAAGGATCAGGGCAGGGCCGCGTCCTCAAATACAAGGGCATTCCGGTGTTGTCGACGGCATGGGTCTGAAATGAGAGACGGAAAGCGCGGTTCAGATCCTGGTTCGCGATCTCATGAAGCCGCGCACCGGTCTGCCGGGGCTCGAACAGGAACCCCTGCGCGTCGATCGGCTCATAAGAACGGATCTTTTTCGCCCCGAAAGGGCTGGTCCCATCGTCCACGGCGGGAGAGGAAGGTCCTGCCGGCTTTCTCCGGCAAACGCCGGCCCCGCAAGAAGCAGGACGATGGCGGGAAAGGACAGAAAAAGGCTTTTCAACAGATCGGCTCCCTGGACAAAGGATTGGACGGGGCGGGAATGAAAGGGCACCTCTCAGGAACCTGAGAGGTGCCGGAAGGGAACGGGGAAAAACGGATCCCGACGGGAAAACCGCATCCTGCGGTCCCGGGGTCCATAGCAGCCTCAGCCGTCTGCGTTCAGATTGAGCTTGGTGGAGAAGACGAACCCTTCGGCGCCGTCGGGGCAGCGGACGTAATACCACTGGCCCGTGCGGGTGGCGTTGGGCAGGCGGAAGTAGACAAAGACCTGGGTGCCCTCATGCAGGACCCGGACGATGTTCAGATCGTCGTTGGGGTCCATGGCGGAGCGTACGTTGCTGCCGCCCGTGCCGATGGTGCCGTTGATCTCGATCACGATGCCGCCCATCTTCTGCACGGCGTCCCTCGTCAGGCCGCTTTTGCCAAGCTGGGCGGTGCGCAGGTCGGCATTTTCCCAGACCCCGTCCCTGTCCGCGTCCCAAGCCACGGCTTCCACCCATTTTTCCCCGGCGGTCACATAGCCGTACTGTCCGTTGTACTCCACATAATACCAGTTGCCCACCTTGTCGTGGACGGCGAGGTAGGTGTCGGCGGGGATCAGGGTGATCTTGTTGGTGTCGTTCTGTTCGGGGGTTTTGCGCAGCGTTGCGCCGTAGGAAGTGGTCCGGACCTGGACCACGTCGGTCGCGGCGGAGGCCAGACCTGTCAGGAGGAGAAGGGCCGAAGTCAACGCGGCCAGAAACCGGGTCAAACGCTTCATGGGGATTCCTTCCTTTCCATTCATAAACTATCCGGTTTTTACGCGTATCCAGTATACATGAATTTGCCTGAAAAGGGAACGGTTACGGGCATTTTTTTTGCTTTTTGGCTTCCGGAAGAGGCGGAGCAGGCCAAACAGGATTGCGTTACGCTTGCGGATGGGGTAAAATCGAACGGATGGAGGCGCGCAAAACGCTTCCGGGAGGAGGAAACCCATGAGTCAGAAGGACAATAAACGCAAGGAACTGTGGCAGGCGGTCAAATTCACGCTGTTTTCCATCTCGGCCGGGCTGATCCAGATCTTGAGCTACACCCTGTTCTACGAGGTGTTCCACTGGGCTCCCTGGCTGAGTTATCTGGTGAGCCTTGTACTGAGCGTCTTGTGGAACTTTACCTTCAACCGCAAATACACCTTCCGGTCGGACGCGGACCTGAAACGCAGCATGCTGCTGGTGGCGCTCTTCTATGTGGTCTTCACCCCGCTGAGCACCTGGTGGACCGCCGCCCTTACCGGGGAGAACCCCTTTACCGGCGCCCAGGCCTCCGCCCAGCCCGCGGTGAACAATTACGTGGTGCAGATCGGCACCATGCTGATCAATTTCGTCACCGAATTCCTCTATCAGAAATACGTGGTCTACCGGGGCACCATCGACACCAACGACGTGGCGAAGAAAGCGAATCAAAAACAGCCCTGACGCGAAAAAGGCAGACCGCTCCGGAAAAACGGGCGGCCTGTTTTTTCCATTCAGCGGGGAAGGACAGTGCGTTTAAAGCGGAGGAGGAACGCCGGTGGAAAAGAAGCAGGCACGGAAGACTGCCGGGCAGCGGGCGCTGTGGGCGCTGGCCGTTGTGCTGACTGTGCTTCTGGCCCTGGCCGTCGTGACGGCAGTCCAGGGATACCGGGACATGCGCCATGAGGGCCTGGCCGATTCTCAATGGTATGAGGGCTCCCTTGCCGCCTGGTACAGGGCGCTGGCCCTGTGCATCTTATTGAGCGGGGGATGCGTCGCCTGCTGGGCGGCGCTTTTCGGGGCGGGAAGGGCGCTTCCCCGGCCGGGGCCGCGGGGGCAGAAGGCGCTTTGGATTCTGGCGTGCCTTGGGCTGCTGGGCTTTTGCGTTTTTGCTTTCGGGGCGTGGAGATGCGGGCGGCAGATCGCCCTCTACAGGGCGCTGAACACCGACAGCCCGGCGCCGTATCTCATGGCCCGCGGACGGAAGACGGCTGCGGCGTTCTTGTTTCTTGAAGGCGGGGCGGCGGCCCTCTGGGCCGCCCTCCGGAGCCGGCGGGCAGGGGGAAGGAAACAGCCTTTCGGACAGGAGCGGGACGTTATATAACATTTGTTTCCGAAAAAGAAACCGGACAGCCCCGGCCCGCGGGGCGGGTTCCTTCCAAAGCAAAAAAGCGTATTCAGCCGCCTGACACGGGGTTGAATACGCTGCTATTTTTCTGCTTTCGGCGCGGGGTAACCGCATGCCCCGGAAGGGAGAGCGCCTCAGTTCAGGGGCAGCTCTCTGGCACCGGGGAACAGATGGAGCATGCTTTCCGGCACGGCGGCGCATTCGCTGCCCTCCCGGGCAAATCGGTCCAGCAGGTCCGCCAGGGAAAGCAGGGTCTCCACGGTGCAATGCAGCATTCCGGCGCGGAGCTTCAGGGGTTCGTCCGGGTCCTGGCCGGTCAAGAACCGCAGATCCGCTTCGACGCCCAGCTCCATGGGGGTTTTCAGGGGCTCCGCCTCCGCGATGGTGGAGAGGATGTAGGCGTCCAGGCGCTCCGGCTCCTCCCGGCAGAAGCGCCGGAGGGATTCTGCCAGCCCGTGGTAAAGGGCAAGGGTCTTGCCGGGGGTGGGATCCCGGTAGGAATAGGCGGTCAGGGAACCGTTCAGGTCCAGGAGCAGGCTGCAGCCATAGGCGCCGCCCTGGACCCGGACGGTGTTCCACAGGTAGTCGAGACTCAGGATGTTGGCCCCCACCAGGTATCCGGCGTCCAGCCGCTGCCCTTCCTCGAGGGGCGCCCGCCAGGAACGGGCGGCATACCCGATCTGGGCCGGGATCCGGAGCACCGTCTTCGGGGGCAGGGGATGGGCGTAGGCGGCCCTTGAGGGCACGGCCTTCCCCTCCGGGAAGGAAAGGACAAACCCGGCAAGGTCCGGGCAGACCGCGCCGGTGACGGACAGGGTCATACGCGCCCGGGTCAGGGTTTGGGTCTGCAGGCGTTCGGCCGGGGCGTTCAGGGAATCGGGACAGGCGCGGATCTCCTGCGCGGCGCGGGAGAGGAAGCACAGGAAGGAGGGCCCGCCGATGGCCTCGTTGACCGCTCCGCCGGCGCTGAAGGAGGACAGGGTGCTGATCATCGTCAGAATGTGGCCCGCTTCGGACGGCAGCTGCCGGTACTGGAGGGCGGACTGCTCCGTCAAACGCAGGACCTGCTCCGTTTCGGTGAACAGGGTGTCCCTGAGGATCTCTCCCACCAGGGCGCAGGCGTCGTCGAGACGGCTCTCCAGGGCGGCAAAGTAGACGTTCAGACAGGGGGCGCAGGTCCGGCTTTCCCCCGGGCCGCTGATGATCTGCAGGCTGAAGGCGTCCTTTCCAAGCAGGGATTTGACGCGCCGGCGGAGCTCCAGGAGGCCGCAGCCCCTGGTCGGCAGCTGCCCAAAGAGGGAGGAGAGCAGCTGAAGCCGGCTTAGCTCCTCCAGGGAATAATCCGTCAGCGGGAAATACATCTGGACGTGGACGATGCCCGGGCAGGCAGCCGGATGATAAAGCAGGCGGACCCCGGAAACGTCCCGGACAAGGGTCTCTAAAGTGTCGGGAGCGTCCGTGACCTCGCTCAGGGGCAGCACGGGCAGGGTGGCCAATTGCTCCGGGGAGTCGGGGGTCTGCTGCCAGCGGGTCAGGGAAGCGGTTTCCGCACGGTTTTTTTCAAAATCCGCCTCTGTCCATCGGGCGCGGATCTCCTCAAGGCGTTTCTGCTCCCGGGCCTCGGTCTCCCGTCCCAGGGTGGGGGAGGGCAGGGCGGTCAGACGGCACATCCCCTCCTCGGTACAAAGCATTTCCCTTAACAGGGCCTCATAGCCGCCCTGGTCCACCATTTGCCGCAGGGTATGAAGGACATCTGCGTAGCCGAGCCTTTCCAGAGGATCCCCGCCATAGAGCCAGCCGCCGAGGACCCGGCGGGCCCGGTAGAGCCCCGAGGGCTCCGCGGCGTCCCGGACGGAGAATTCCATGCGGTCGATGCCCGCCCGGAGCTCCTCATGGTCCAGGCCTTCCCGGCTGAGGCGAAGAGCGGTTTCAAGGACCAGGCGGTCCAGATCCTCCTCCCGGCCGTCGGGCACGTCCTTGAACACCAGGCTGAAGCTGCTCTGCAGGCCGCCGTCCACGCTGAAAAGGGCGCTGCGGGCCAGGCCGGCGTCCAGGACGGCCTTTTTGAGGGGGGCCTCGTTGCTGCCCAGGATGGCGCTGAGCAGCACCCGCGCCGCCAGGGTCTTTGCCCGCTCCCGGAAAGTGCCAAGAAGCTTGCCCATCACCAGGCAGCCCTTGTCCTTTGCCTCTTCGCCCGCGGGAAGCTCATACCATACGGCGGCCCGTCCCGTCCTGGGGATCTGGTACCGATCCTCCGGCAGGGCGGGGGCGGCGCCGTACCGGCTGTAATAGCTGTCAAGCAGGCGCAGCGTCTCCTCCAGGGGGACCTTTCCGTCCAGATAGACCCGGGCGTTTGCGGGATGATAGAACCGGCGGTAGGTCTCCCGGTATTGTTCCACTGTCAGGGTGGGAATGCTTTCCGGGTCCCCGCCGGAGTTGAAGCGCAGGCAGGTGTCCGGGAACAAAAGACGGCTGAGGGCCTCGTCCAGGACGGTGTCCTGGGAGGACATGTCGCCCTTCATCTCGTTGAAGACCACACCCTTGTAGGAGAGGTTCCCGTCCTCGTCCTGTTCGATGTGCCAGCCCTCCTGGCGGAAGATGTTGTCGTCGGTCAGCAGCAGCGGGTCAAAGACCGCGTCCAGGTAGACGCTGACCAGGTTCAGGTAATCCCGGGTGGACCGGCTGGATACCGGATAAATGGTGGAATCCGAGTCGGTCATGGCGTTGAGGAAGGTGTTCATGCTGCTTTTGAGCAGCTCCACGAAGGGCTCCCGTACCGGATATTTCCGGGAGCCGCAGAGGGTCGTGTGCTCCAGAATGTGGAACACCCCGGTGTCGTCCTCTGGCAGGGTCTTGAAGGTGATGGAAAACAGCTTGTTGTTTTCCCCGTTGTCCAGGAAGCAGACCTCGCCCCCGGTTTTTTCGTGCCGGAATTCATAAAGGGTGCCGCCGCATTCCGCCGCGACCCGGACGCGCGTGACCCGGAACCCGTAAAGCAGATCGTTGACCTGTGGCATGTTTCAGGTGTCCTTTCATGATGGCCGCGGGGCCGTTATTTGGTTCCCAGACGCAAGAGGACCTCCCGCAGGGCGAGGCGGCCATGGACATAGGTCAGCCCGCCCTGGAGGTAAGCGGCGTAGGGCTCCCGCATGGGGCCGTCCGCGCTCAATTCGATGCTGGCGCCGGCTACGAAGGTGCCCGCGGCCATGATGACCTTGTCCTCATAGCCGGGCATGTCCCAGGCCTCCGGAACGGCGTCCGCGTCCACGGGAGAAGCGGCCTGGATCCCCTGGCAGAAGGCCGTCAGAGCCTCCGGCGTTTTGAGCCGGATGGCCTGGATGATGTCCGAACGGGGGGCGTCGTAGGCCGGGGAGGTCTCAAGGCCCAGCTTTTCAAAGACCCGGGCGGCCAGGACCGCGGTCTTCAAAGCCTGGGTGACCGTATGGGGCGCCATGAAAAGGCCCTGGTAGAAGGGCCGGTAGCTGCCGGCGTAGCTGCCCTCCTCCCGGCCGATGCCGGGGGCCGTCAGGCGGGCGGCGATCCGCTCGATGACCGCCTCGCTGCCGCAGATGTAGCCGCCGGTGGGGGCCAGGCCCCCGCCCAGGTTCTTGATCAGGCTGCCGGCGCAAAGGTCCGCCCCCAGGTGGGTGGGTTCCCGGTCGGACAGGAAGCCGCCGTAGCAGTTGTCCACAAGGACCAGGATGTCTTTGCGGATTCCGTGGATCATCTCGGCGGCCTTGGCGATGTCCTCCAGGGAGAGGGCGGGACGCCAGGCGTATCCCCGGCTGCGCTGGATCAGCACCACCCGGGTGTCGGGGCACAGGGCGGCCGCGATGGCGGCCAGGTCCAGGCGGCCTTCCGCCGTCAGGTCGGTCTGGGTATAGCGGACCTTCATCTCCTTCAGGCTGCCGACGCCGCTGCCCGTCAGGCCGATGACGGTCTGCAGGGTGTCGTAGGGCGCGCCTGCGGCGCTCAGCAGGTGATCCCCGGGACGGAGCAGGCCGAACAGGCACAGGGAAAGGGCCGCGGTCCCAGAGACGATCTGGGGCCGGACGATGGCCGCCTCGGTGCCAAAGAGCCCGGCGAAGATCTTTTCCAGGGTGTCCCGGCCCACGTCATCATAGCCGTAGCCGTTGGTGGGGGAAAAATGGCGCGGCGCCACCTGGTGGAGGCGGAACTGGTCCAGCACCCGGCGGGTGTTGATCTCCTCGGTTTTTTCAAGCGCCGCGAACACGGGCAGGCAGTCTTTTTCCGCCGCGTCCAGGAAGGCGTCCAGCCGGCGGTCGTTTGCGTTTGTCGTCATCAAATGCTTCCTCCAATGCAGTTGGGGTAGGGCTTGCGTTCAAAAGGGATTCCGGCCGGGCAGGGCGCAGGCCTCCTGAGGGGTCAGCCAGCGGATCCTCGGATCCCGCCGGAACCAGGTCAGCTGCCGTTTGGCGTAATGCCGCGTGCGGGTTTTGATCAAAGTGACGGCCTCCGGAAGGGAAATGCGGCCCGCGAGGCAGTCGGCGGTCTCCTTGTAGCCGAGGCCCTGCATGGAGGTGCAGTCCCTTTGAACGCCTCTTTCAAGCAGGGCGCGCACTTCCTCCATCAGGCCCAGGCGGAACATGTCGTCCACCCGGCGGTCGATGCGGGCGTACAATTCCGCCCGCGGAAGGTCGACGGCGTACAGGGTAAAGGTCCAGCGGGCGTCCGGCTCCTTTTGGGCGAAATCGGCCAGGGATCTCCCGGTCAGCTCGAACACCTCCAGGGCGCGGATGACCCGGCGCTCGTCGTTGGGGTGGAGCCGCGCGGCCATGGCGGGGTCGGCCTTGGAAAGGAGCGCGTGCAGATGTTTCCTGCCGCGCTCCGCGGCCAGGGCCTTGTAACGCTCCCGCAGCCCTTCGTCCGCCGGGGCGCCGCCAAAGGACTGCCGGAAGGAAAGGGCGTCCAGGTACAATCCGGTCCCCCCGCAGAGGATGGGCCGGTCCGTTTCGGAAAGGGCTTTTTCGCATTCCGCCAGCCACTGGGTGACGGTGAAGGGGTCCCGGGGCTCGCACAGGTCCAGAAGGCGGTGGGGGACCCGGCGCTGTTCCTCGGGCGTGGGCTTGGCGGTGCCGATGTCCATGCCCCGGTATACCTGCATGGAGTCCATGCACAGAACCGTGCCGCCGTGCCTTTCCGCTAGGGCCAGGGCCAGGGCGGTTTTGCCGGAGGCGGTGGGGCCGACAAGGCCCACGATGTGTTTGGCCATGGCTATTCCCCCCGGGACTGGATGCGCTTGAAACGCTTTTCCAGGTCTGTACGGGTCATTTCGATCATCAGGGGGCGGCCGTGGGGGCAGGTCAGGCGGATGTCCTCCCGCAGCATGCGGCGCACCAGCTCCTCCAGGGCGTCCGGCGGCAGCTTTTCCCCGCCCTTGACCGCGTGCTTGCAGCTCATCTGGGTGATGCGCTGCACCCTTTCCAGCTGGGTGATGTTCCCGGTGGCGTTCAGCTCGTCCAGGGCTTCGTGGAAGCACCGGACAGCCTGGGGCTGCCCCAGGATCAGCGGGACGCCGCGGATCTGGACGGCCAGGTCGCCGAAATCCTCACAGTCAAAGCCGGCCTCGTACAGGGCCTCCTGGCTGTTGAGGAAGGTCTCGTATTCGCCGCGGGTGAGCTGCACCAACAGGGGGGAGAGCAGTCCCTGGATGGGCGGCGTCCCCCGGGTCTCGGCGGTCAGCTTTTCATACAGGAGGCGCTCGTGGACGGCGTGCTGGTCGCACATCAACAGGCGGTCGTCGTATTCCAGAAGGATGTAGGTGTCAAACACCGTGCCGATGATGCGCAGGGGCTTTTCCCGGAAGGCCTCTTTGACCGTCTGGGATTCCAGCTGTTCCGCCTCCTCCGCCGGGAGGGCGGGGGCAGGTTTCCCTTTTGATGCGGACGGGGCGGGGGATTGCAGCAGGACGTTTTCCACCGGCGCGGCGAACAGGCCGAAGGGCTCCGCCTTGGAAACGGTTTCCCGGGCGGTCAGGGGCGCGCCGGCAGGCGGGGGCGGCGGAGCGGGGGGCACGGCGGACGGCGTCGGGGCTGCCGCAGCCGCCGGGACCGCGGGGGGGTCCAGGCGGTCGTTGGCACGGACGGCGGCGGCGGGACGGTCCTCCTTTGGATCGGGCACGAAGGCCTTGGGAATCTGCTCCTCGCTTTTCCTTTGGGCGTAAAGGCAGTCCGACACCAGGTCCCGGATCGCGGAGCGGACCTGCATTTCGTCCGTAAAGCGCACCTCCCATTTGTTGGGATGCACGTTGACGTCCACGTTTTCATAGGGCATGTCCAGGTGCAGGACACAGACCGGGAAGCGGCCGATGGTCACCAGCTGCCGGCAGGCCTCCTCCAGCCCGGAGGAGAGGGCGGCGCTGCGCAGGGTGCGGCCGTTGAGGAAAAAGAATTCCCGGCCGCGGTTGCCCCGGCTGGCGTCCCCGCAGCCCACCAGGCCCTTCAGGCGGATGCCGCTCTGAACGCCCTCCACCCGGGTCATCAGCCGCAGGGTATAGAGCCCGAAGACGGACAGGGCTGCGTTTTCCAGGCTGCCGTCCCCGGGGGAAAAGTACACGTTTTTCCCGTCCGCGGTGAACCGGAAGGAAATGTCGGGCCGGGAGAGGATCATCCGCTCCATCAGGTCCGCCACCAGCGCTGTTTCCGCGGAGGCTTTTTTCAGGAATTTCCGGCGCACCGGGGCGTTGAAGAACAGGTCCTTCACGGTGAAGGAGGTGCCCTCCGGGCAGCCGGCCGGCTGGATGGAGACCATTTCGCCTCCTTCGTTGACGGCCTTGACGCCCTCATCGCTGTCCCGGGTGCGGGTCAGGCAGGTGACGCGGGCCACGGCCGCGATGGAGGCGAGCGCCTCCCCCCGGAAGCCCAGGGAGCGCACCCCGATCAGGTCTTCGGACCGGCGGATCTTGCTGGTGGCATGGCGCATGAAGGCCATGCGGATGTCTTCGGGCCGGATGCCGCTGCCGTTGTCGGTGACCCGCAGGGAGGTGACCCCGCCGTCCCGGATGTCGACCGTGACGGCGGTGGCGCCGGCGTCGATGGCGTTCTCCACCAGTTCCTTGATGGCGGAGGCGGGGCGCTCCACCACCTCCCCTGCGGCGATCTGGCCGATGACCTCCGGCGGCAGGGGACGAATGATGCTTTCTGACATAACCGCTCCTTACAGTTTCAACGCTTTTTCCCGGAGGACGAAGAGCTGGTTCAGGGCTTCCATGGGGGTCATGGCCAGCACGTCCAGCTTCCGGATCTCCTCGATCAGCTCCGTCTGGGAATAGCCCAGCAGGTCCATCTGCTGTTTCTGGATCTTCTTTCCGGCGGTGAGAATGTTCTGCCCGATGGAGTTTTCCTGGTCGTGGCTGACCTCCAGGCGGGCCTCGATCTGCTGGGCCCGGGCGACCACGGCCCGGGGCACCCCCGCCAGGCGGGCCACGTAGATGCCAAAGCTCTTGTCCGCTCCGCCGGGCTTGATCTTGCGCAGGAAGAGCACTTCCTCGCCCATTTCCCTGACCGCCACACAGAAGTTGACCACCCCGTCCAGGTGCCCTTCCAGTTCGGAAAGCTCGTGATAATGGGTGGCAAAGAGGGTCCGGGCGCCGCTTTTTTCCTTGTCCGCCAGGTATTCCACCGCTGCCCAGGCGATGGAGAGGCCGTCAAAGGTCGAAGTGCCCCGGCCGATCTCGTCCAGCAGCACCAGGGACTGCTTTGTGGCGTTGCGCAGGATATAGGCCATCTCGCTCATTTCCACCATGAAGGTGCTCTGCCCCCCGGCCAGGTCGTCGGAGGCGCCCACCCGGGTATACACGCAGTCGGTCAGGGGAATGCGGGCCGCGGACGCCGGCACAAAGGAGCCCATGTGGGCCATCAGGGTGATCAGGGCCACCTGCCGCATGTAGGTGGATTTGCCGGCCATGTTGGGACCGGTGATGATGTGCATGCGCCGCCCTTCCCCGTCCATAAGGGTATCGTTGGGGACAAAGGCGTTGTCCGGCAGCATTTTTTCCACCACCGGATGCCTGCCGTCCCGGATGTCGAGGATCCCGTCCAAAGTGATCTCCGGCTGGACGTAATGGTTTTCCGCCGCGGCGGAGGCGAGGGACAGAAGGGCGTCCAGGGTCTTGAAGCCCAGGGCGGTGCGCTGCAGGCGCTCCATGTGGTCCGCGATCCTTTGGCGGACCTCCTCAAACAGGGCGCTTTCCAGCTTCAGCGCTTCCTCCCGGGCGCCGATCAGACGGCTTTCCAGGGTGCGCAGTTCGTCGGTGGTGAAGCGCTCGGCATTGGTGAGGGTCTGGCGGCGCTGGTAATCGGCGGGGACCAGGGCATAGTTGGACTTGGTCACCTCGATGTAATAGCCAAAGACCTTGTTGTAGAGGATCTTCAGGTTTTTGATGCCGGTGCGCTCCCGCTCCCGCTGCTCCATGTCGACCAGCATCTGCCGGCCGTCGGTGGAGAAGCGCCGCATTTCGTCCAGCTTGTCGCTGTAGCCCTCCCGGATCAGGCCGCCCTCGGTGATCACCACCGGCGCTTCGGGGTCGATGGCGTTTTCAAGCAGGGTGCACAATTCCCCGCAGGGGTCGATCAGGCCGGCCACCTCCGAAAGGGGGCCTTCCTCCAGGGTGGAGAGCAATTGCAGGATGGAGGGGGCGGCCTTCAGGCTGCGGCAAAGGCTCAGGCAGTCCCTCGCGTTCAGGGAATGATAGCTGACCTTGCCAAGAAGCCGCTCCATGTCATAGACGCTGCTCATTTCCTCCCTGAGGGAGGCGGAGGCGATGGGGGAGCGCACCAGGGCGGCGACCGCGTCCAGGCGTTTTTGGATGCTGTCGGCCCGGGTCAGGGGACGTTCCACCCAGGCGCGCAGCTGTCTTGCCCCCATGGCGGTGACGGTATGGTCCAGGACCCCCAGCAGGGATCCCCGGGCGGTGTGTCCCCGGAGGCTTTCGGTCAGCTCCAGGTTGCGCCGGGTGGCGTCGTCCAGGGGCATCACGTCTCTGCCGTTCAGCACGCGGATGCCCCGCAGGTGGCTCAGGGCGTTTTTCTGGGTGTCGGACAGGTAGCGCATCAGCGCGCCCGCGGCGCCGGCCGCGGGCCCAAGCCCGTTCCCCAGGCCCAGGGCCGTCAGGGAATGGACCTTGAAATGCTCAAGCAGCTGCTCCCTGGCGGCGGCGGGCTGCCAGGCGGAGGAGGTATAAGCCCTGGGGGGCGTGGAAGAGAGGCCCTGCAGGGCGGTGGGGTCGTTTGTAAGAAGCTCTCCGGGCCGGATGGAGGAGAGCAGGCTTTTGATCTCGTCCGGGGCGTTTTTTAACTGCTGGACAAAAAACTCCCCGGTGGAAACGTCGCACCAGGCCACAGCGGCCTGCCGGCCGGACAGGAGGACGGTACAGAGGAAATTGTTTTTCTTTTCGCCGATGGCGCCGGGATCGGTCAGGGTCCCGGGGGTCACGATACGCACGATGTCCCGCTGCACCAGGCCCTTGGCCAGGGAAGGGTCCTCCATCTGCTCGCAGATGGCGACCCGGTAGCCCTTCTGGACCAGGCGGCTGACGTAGCTGTCCACCGCGTGATGGGGGACGCCGGCCATGGGCGCCCGCTCCTCCAGGCCGCAGTCCTTGCCGGTCAGGGTCAGTTCCAGCTCCCGGGAGGCGATTTTGGCGTCCTCAAAGAACATTTCGTAAAAATCCCCGACCCGGAAAAACAGAAGGGCGTCCGGATTCTGCTCCTTGGCGGTCAGGTATTGCTGCATCATCGGGGAAAGTGCCATCTGAAAAGTCCCTCTTTCATCTCATGTGTCCGCCGGGGCGGAGCCTTTGCAGCCGGCGCACCCGGCGCACCCGCCGCAGCCGCCGCAGGGGGCGGGGGCCGCGTCCGGGGAGAGCACGCCGGAGAGGACAGCGTTGACCTCCCGCATCAGGGCGCGGTAGGTCTCCCGGGCCTGCGCGGCCCGCCTGTAGGCTTGCGTTGCGCGCACCCGGGCCAGCACCTGTGCCGCTTCCTCCTCCCTTCCTTCCGCCTTCAGCGCCTGGCACTGGTCCAGGAGCAGGGCGGTCTCCCCGTCCCGGTCCAGGGCGTCCTCCGCCAGGCGAAGGGCAATGAACTCGCCGCTTTGGGCAATGGAGAGGGCCAGGGCGCGGGCGGCCTGACGAACGGATTCATTCACGGGCGGCTTCTCCCTTCAGGGTGGTGTGGGAGGCGGCGGTGATTTTTACCGGCAGGATGCGGCCGATATCCTCCCCGTCCCCGGGGAAATTGACGGAGATATTGCGCTCGCACTTGCCGGTGACCTCGCCCCCGCCCCGGCGGCTGCGGTCGGTCACAAGGACCTTCACGGTCTGCCCGATGAGGGAGGAGAAGACCCGGGCGGTGTTCTTTTCCTGGACGGCGATCAGCCGCTCAATGCGCGCCTTGGCGGTGTCCGGGTCCACCTGGCCGGGCATAGAGGCGGCTTTGGTCCCCACCCGGGGGGAATAGATAAAGGTGAAGGCCGAATCAAAGCAGGCCTCGTCGGTCAGGGACAGGGTGTCCTCAAAATCCCGTTCGGTCTCCCCTGGAAAGGCCACGATCAGGTCCGTTGTCACGCCGATGTCCGGCATGGCGGCCCGGAGGGCACGGAGGCGCTCCAGGTATTTTTCCCGGGTGTAGCGGCGGTTCATGGCCTCGAGGACCGCGTTGCTGCCGGACTGGACCGGCAGGTGGAAATGCCGCATGATGTTGGGACGATCGGCCATGACCCGGATCAGGTCGTCGGACAGGTCCTTGGGATGGCTGGTCATGAACCGGATGCGCTCAAAGCCCAGGGAGGCGCATTCGTCCAGCAGCTGCGGGAAGCTGAGATCCCCGGTGCCGCTGCCGTAGGAATTGACGTTCTGCCCGAGGAGCATGATCTCCCTAAAGCCCTGGCGGCGCAGTTCCTCAGCCTCCCGCAGGATGTCCCGGGAGCTGCGGGAGCGCTCCCGCCCGCGGACGTGGGGGACGATGCAGTAGGTGCAGAAGTTGTTGCAGCCGTACATGATGGTCAGATACCCCGTCAGGGAGGAGGCGCGTCGGATGGGCACGCCTTCGGCGAGGGTGCTCTCGTTCTCCGGCACGGAGACTACCCGCCGGCCGCTTTCCACACAGCGCAGCAAAAGCTCCGGCAGCTCGTGCAGGTTTCCGGTGCCAAAGGCCAGGTCCACAAAGGGGTACTGTTTGATCAGCTTTTCGGCCATGCCCGGCTCCTGGACCATGCAGCCGCAGACCCCGATGAGGAGGTCCGGCCGCTCCTTGCGGAGCTCCTTGAGCCAGGTGACGTTGCCCAGGGCCTTGCGCTCGGCGTTGTCACGGATGCAGCAGGTGTTGTGCAGGACAAAGTCCGCCTCGCGTTTGTCCGGGGCGGGGCGCAGGCCCATGCGGTCCAGGATGCCTGCCAGCTTTTCGGAGTCATGGGCGTTCATCTGACACCCGTAGGTCACGATATAATAGGTCTCCGGCCGGCGGGGCAGGGCGGCGAAGGCGTCGGCAAAGCCGCGCTGGCGCTCCATTTCCTCCTCGGGGATCCGGATGATGTCGTTTTTCATGGCGGCAGCTCCTTTTCAGAAGGCGTTTTCGGTTTTCCGGCGGGTCATCTCCAGCAGCCCCAGGACCGTAAAATCATGGATGACGGTTTTGACGGGGTCCTCCGCCAGGGCTTCGGAAAGGGTTTTAAGCAGTCTGTCCCGGCTCCCGGGGGCTTCCATATCGATGAAGTCGATCAGGATGACGCCGCCGATGTTCCTGACCTGCAGGATCCGGGCAATCTCCCGGGCCGCCTCCTCGTTGACCCGGAGGCGGCTTTCCTCGGCGCTTTTCTTTTTGCCGGTGTCGCCGGCGCTGTTGACGTCAATGACGGTCAGGGCCTCGCAGGGGTCGATGACGATGTTCCCGCCGCTTTTGAGCCAGACGCGCCGTTCCATGCATTTTCTAAGCTGACCGGGTACGTTGTACAGCTCCATGGGGTCCGCGGCGGTTTCCCTGGGCAGCCCCTCCGGCAGGGAAAACGCCTCCGGACGGTCGGCCACCGCCCGGTCCACGGGGAACCGCACGTCCCGGAGCAGGCGCTCCTCAAGCGGCGCCTCCCCCTCGATCAGGCAGGGGGCGTCGGCATGGGACGCGCGCTCCTTCAGGGCCAGCCACCGGTCCGAAAGGCCCTTGAGCTCCGCCCGGACCTCCTCGTCCGGCGCGTCACGCCCCTCCCAGCGGAGAATCATGCCCATGCCTTCGGGGCACAGGCTGCGGGCACGGCGCAGGGCGGCATCCTTATCCGCCCCGGGATAGCGGGCGGAAACGGCGGCGCCGGACTGGACGGGCAGCAGGATGCAGGTTTTGCCTGCCAGGGCGATGCGGGTGGAAACGAAGGCCTGCTTATCGCCCCCGGGCACCTTTTTGACCTGCACCAGGACGGGCGTCCCCCCCGGGGGCGGGATGGGGATGCCCTGGATCTCCCGGTAAGGCAGGAAGGCGTTCAGGCCTTTTTTCAGCCGCACGAAGACCGCTTCCATGGCCGGCATGTTCCGGTCGGTCCGGGCCAGGTAGATCTCCTCGCTCCGGGGGGAGGGGGCGGTATCCTCCAGGTAGCGGTAAAGCCTGCCCTCCTTCAGGAGGGCGCCCCGGCGGACACCGTCCGAGGAGGAGAGAACCAGCAGATTCATACGTCCTCCAGGGGCACGAAGGCATTACCGTCTTCCCCGAGCAGCATCAGCCTGCGCACAAGAAAATGGGGCGTCTCAAGGCCCGCGAAGGCGTAGAGCCGGTCAAGGAGCAGTTCCATTTTGCAGGTGCTCTCTTCCCTCAGATCCAGGGTGGCAAAGATCCTTCCGTCCCGGCAGGACAGTTCGTGGATCATGGGGCGGATGTCCACTTCTTTTTCTCCGGACTTGGTTTTCTTGACCGCCGGCACGGTCTTCTGCGCAAGGAAGGGGCCGATAAAGGGGGCCACGTCATCGGCGCCGCCCTCGGGCTGGGCGCTGTAGCGGGCCGCCCGAAGAAGGGCCATGGGGGATTTGTGGGTATCCTCCACGGCACGGCAGGCGAGGATCTTCAGGTCCGGGGGCAGGGCGGCGTTGAGGCGGTCAAGAAAGAAGGCGGGATCCACCGTGCCCTCCACGGGAACCTCCATGATCTCCCTTTCCCCCACGGCGCCCAGATTGAGGGGGGCGGCGAAGGTGAGCAGGATGTGGGGATTAAACCCCTGGGAGTAGCGGATGGGCAGGTCCGAGCGGCGCAGGGCGCGCTGCATGGCCCGCATCAGGTCCAGATGGCCGATCAGACGGAGGCGCGGGCCTTTCTCAAACACCGCGAGCATTTTCATAGGCGGGGCACGCTCCTTTCCATCTTTGCAGGCCGCAGGCGTTGCAGCCCTTCCGGCAGTCCTTTGTGGTGGTCCCCTTCAGGGCTTTTTCGTATTCCCGGATCAGGAATTCCTTGGTGACGCCCGCGTCGATGACGTCCCAGGGCAGGACCTCCTCCAGGGGACGGACCCGGTAGGCGTAGAAGGCCGGGTCCAGGCCGCATTTCTCAAAGGCGGCCAGCCAGGTCTCATAGCGGAAATGCTCGTTCCATCCGTCAAACCGGCAGCCGTCCTTCCAGGCGGTATAGATCACGTCGCCGATGCGCCTGTCCCCCCGGGAGATGCAGGCCTCCAGGAAGGACAGGGTGCTTTCGTGCCAGTTGTAGGTGACCCCCTTGAGGCGCATGTATTCCCGCATGCGCTCCTGCTTGCCCCTGATCACCTCAAGGGTATCCTGCCCCACCCACTGGAAGGGGGTAAAGGGCTTGGGCACGAAGACCGAGACCGACGCGGTCACCTTCAGGCCGCGGGCCCGGCGGTCCTTGGGCACGGAAAAATAGGCAGCCACGGTTTTTTTGCACAGGTCCGCGATGCCCTGCAGGTCCTCGTCGGTTTCGGTGGGCAGGCCGGACATGAAGTACAGCTTGACCGTGCTCCAGCCGCTCTCAAAGGCGTCGGTGACCGCGCGGATCAGGTCCTCCTCGGTGACGCCCTTGTTGATCACGTCCCTGAGGCGCTGGGTCCCGGCCTCCGGGGCCAGGGTCAGCCCGCTTTTTTTGACCTTCTGGGTCTCCTCCAGGGACTGCTTGACGATGTTGTCAATGCGCATGGAAGGCAGCGAAATGCTGACCCGCTTTTGCTGGTAGCGGTCCATCAGGGCCCGGATCAGCTCCGCAAGGCAGGGATAATCCCCGCTGGAAAGGCTGGAGAGGCTGATCTCCTCGTACCCTGTGGTCTTTTCCAGGCTGTCCGCCAGGGCCAGCAGGCGGTCCAGGCTGCGCTCCCGGACGGGCCGGTAGATCATGCCCGCCTGGCAGAACCTGCAGCCCCGGGTGCAGCCGCGCATGATCTCAAGCACGATCCGGTCGAACACGATGTCCGTATAGGGGACCGGAAAGCTTTCGGGGTATTCCGCGCCGTTCAGATCCGTCACCACGCACCTTTGCACCTTCGCGGGCACCCCCGGGCGGTTGGGCGTACAGCTTTTGACGGTGCCGTCGGCGTTGTAGCAGACGTCGTAGAAGGCGGGCACATAGACCCCGCGGATGGCGGCGAGGTCCTCAAGGATGGCAAGGCGGGACTTGCCCTGCCTTTTGCCCTCCCGGACGGCGGCGCACAATTCCACCATGACGTCCTCGCCGTCTCCGATCATGTAGGCGTCCACGAAATTCGCCAGGGGCTCCGGGTTGTAGGCGCAGGGGCCGCCCGCCACCACCAGGGGGTCTTTTTCCCCCCGGTCCCGGGCATAAAGGGGGATGCGGGCAAGGTCCAGCATCTCCAGGATGTTGGTATAACTCATTTCATACTGAAGGGTAAAGCCCACCAGGTCAAAATCCCGGACGGGGGTGCGGCTTTCCAGGGAGAACAGCGGGATGCCCTCCCGCCGCATGGCGTCGCCCATGTCCGGCCAGGGGGTGAAGACCCTTTCGCACAGGCCCCAGGGCTGTTTGTTGATAATATGGTAGAGGATCTTGATCCCCAAATGGCTCATCCCGATATCGTAGGTATCCGGAAAGCAGAAGGCGAAGGTCAGCTCCGCCTCGTCAAAGGGTTTGACGGACGTGTTCATTTCGCCCCCCGCGTATCTTGCGGGTTTCTGTACCTGTTCCAGCAGCTTTTCAAGCTTCGCTTCCAATAAAGCTTCCAATGGCGTTCCTCCCAGCCGGCGGCAGCTGCCGCCAATTTACCAGGTAGAATAATACCATTCTTCGCCGAAAATGTCCACAGGGCCGCAAAGGCCGTATTGCTTTTCCGGGGTTTTACGTTATAATGAAAACAGAAAAACAACCATGCATGAAAGGGGAAGCACTCATGGGCAATAAAGTCCGTCTTGGCATTATCGGCATCGGCAACCAGGGCTCCACCTACGCAAGGAAATTCGTCCACGACAACTGGGTCCCGGATATTGAGCTTGTCGCGATTGCGGACAAGAACCCTGCCCGGATCGCCTGGGCCAAGGAAAACGTATCTCCCTCCATCCACTATTTTGGTACCGCCGAGGCGATGCTGGACAGCGGCCTCATCGACGCCTGTGTGGTGTCCGTGCCCCATTACGACCATCCCAAATACGTCATCGCCTGCATGAAGCGGGGCATCCACGTGATGTGCGAAAAGCCCGCCGGCGTGTATACCAACCAGGTCAGGGAAATGAACGCGGAAGCTGCCCTGCATCCGGAGGTGGTCTTCGGCATGATGTTCAACCAGCGCACCAACTGCCTGTACCGCAAGATGCGCGAATTGGTGCAGAGCGGCAAGTACGGCCGGGTGCGCCGGGCCAACTGGCTGATCACCGACTGGTACCGCAGCCAGTACTATTACAACAGCGGCGACTGGCGCGCCACCTGGCAGGGCGAGGGCGGCGGCGTGCTTTTGAACCAGTGCCCCCACCAGCTGGACCTGTGGCAGTGGATCCTGGGAATGCCCAAGAAGGTCCGCGCCAACATGAAGTTCGGCCAGTGGCACGACATCGAGGTGGAGGATGACGTGACCTGCTGGATGGAGTACGAAGACGGCCACACCGGCGTCTTTATCACCTCCACCGGCGACCCCCACGGCACCAACCGGCTGGAGGTCCAGATGGACGGCGCCCAGCTGATCGCCGAGGGAAAGACCCTGAAGCTGTATGAACTGGAGCAGCTGGAGCAGGATTGGACCAAGGACAACACCCAGGCCTTCGGCAAGGTGCCCGGCAAAGAGGTGGAGGTGGAACTGGATGGCCTCAATCCCCAGCACCAGGGGGTCTTTGCCGCCTGGGCCGGCGCCATCCTCCGGGGCGAAAAACTGGTGGCCGGCGGCGAGGAGGGCCTGCGCGGGCTGACGCTGTCCAACGCCATGCACCTTTCCGCCTTCCTGGACAAGACGGTGGAGCTGCCCTTTGACGAAGACCTGTATGAAAAGGAACTGATGAAGCGGGTGGCCACCTCCCGGCGCAAAGCGCCCGCGGAGGACGCTTCCTTCGCGGACACCACCGGCAGCTATTGAGGATGAAAGATCACCCGTAACATAAGGAACCCCAAAGGAGCACCAAGCCCCTGCGCCTGAAACGGTGGCTTCACACCCCGCCCACAGGCGCAGGGGCTTTCTGGGATCATAGCCGCTTTGGCCGGTTCTTTGGCTGCCAGGCAGGCGGCAAACGTTTTATGATTCCGGACGGTATTCCTGTTGAATCTTTTGGACTTCCCGAGGTATATTTCAAGGCGTGAGCGGCTTTTGTACACTGGCCCAGGGACTTTGACAGGGAGAACCATCCAAAATGGAAGGACGGCAAAATACGGGAGGAATAACAGCTTGAAAACGATGAGAACGGAAACGATCCACGGGAAGATCCTGTTTGTTTTTCTTGTGCTCTGCTTATTGCTCCCCGCTTCTTCCATGGCCGGGGAGATCCGGCGCGTGGACGAGAACGGCTATCTGTATTATATGGATTACACGGGGGATTATTACAGCACGGAGGTGTTCGATTCCCTGTGAAAGGTTGGATACATCGATCCCGGCTGCTCGGTATTCCTGACCCACAACCCGGAGGGCGAGATCCTTTCCTGCAGGAACTTTGATTACCCGCACCGCGTATCCAAGGAGGACCGGACCCTGACCGGGCTGAACTTTGTTGTGCACTGCAAACCCGAAGGGAAGTATGAATCCATCGCGCTGGCGGACGCCGTCTATTGTGCCCCGGACGATCCCCTTTACCGCGCCGGCGGTCCGGACAGGGAGGGGTTTGACGCCTCTTTCCTGAACATCCTGCCCTATGAGTGCATGGACGGGATCAACGAGAAAGGGCTGTTCGTCTCCATCATGAAGCTGGACATCAAGGAGGGCGAACAGCCGGGTCGGTTCGGCGTCGCTTCCAGCATGCTGCTGCGCTATATGCTGGATGACTGCGCCACGGTGGAAGAGGCCATCGCCAAGGTGGATACCGCCATCGTCACGCCGGAGGACTGGCAGGGCTGCCACGTGTTCGTGTCCGACGCGCTGGACCGCTATGCCGTCATTGAAAGCCGCAACAGCATCGTCACGGTGGTCGAGTGCGACGTGGTCACGAATTTCTATCTGGCCAGCGATGACCTGCGGGACTATTACAGAAGCGGGACGCTCCGTGAGGACGCCATCCAGATGGTGGACGAAAACGGCGAGCAGCTTTACCACTTCGGGTATGGCCACGGCTATCATCGCTTTGTGACGATCGCGAGCCAGCTCAACCGCTTCAGGAAGGACGGCCGGACCATGATGCCCGAATCTTCCGCCCTGGTCATCCTGCAAAGCGCCGTGCAGAATCCCTATACCGAGTCGACGGGGACCTCGATGACCCAATACAGCGCCATCTACAACAACACCCGAAAGACCGTCACCGTATGGCCCTTCCAGCATTTCGGCACGGCATACCGCTTTGACGTGTACGGGAATCCGCTTCCGTGAGCGGAAGGCGGCCTTGCCGTCGGTGGAAAAGCCCCCTTACAGCGGCAGCACCTCAAGGTACCCCGGCAGCAGGCAGGAGACGGCGCCGGGGTATTTGGCGTCCAGGTAGTCCGAAAACTCCCGGGGGTCGGCGCAGTTCCACCTGAACAGGTCCCAGTGGCCGGGCAGCACCCTGCGGGGACGCAATTCCCCGCACAGGTCCACGGCCTCCTGGAAGGTCATGTTGCCGATGCAGCCGGAGCGGTAGCGCCTGGCGTCCCGGCCGTTGATGGGCAGCACCGACAGGTCCAGGGGTCCCATGGACAGAAGCTTTTTCAGCATGCCCTCATAGCGCAGGGTATCCCCGGCGTGATGGAGGCGTTTGCCCTTCCCCTCCAGGACGTACTGCAGACAGGGATAGAGGCCGGTGTCCCTGTCCCGGGCGAGGAATTCGTGGGCGGCGGCCAGGGCACGGACCGTAACGTCCCCGAAGGTGAAGGATTCCCCGTCGTTCAGGCCCACAAGCCTTTCCTTTGGGAAACCGTCCCGCAGAAGGGCGGGGACACAGGACCGGGGCAGGACGAACAGCGCCTCCGGGCAGGTGTCCAGCCAGATCTTCCAGGAGGGGCGGTCGATGTGGTCCGCGTGGTCATGGGTGCCAAGGAACAGGCGGACGCCCCGCACCTCCCCGGCGGGCACCGGGGGCGGGACAGCGCGGTCCCCCTCCGGCAGGGCGTAATAATCGATGCTGACGCAGGTTTCGCCAAACCGGGCCCACAGGCCCATCTGGCCCAGCCAGCAGAAAGAGGCCGCGCCGCCCGAAAGCAGGTCCGGAACGTTCATAGGAGCCCTCCCATGAAATGCAGGGTCGAAGGATCGATGTCCCTCAGGGTGGCGGCGCCGGTGCGCACCATGACGGCCTTCAATTCGTCGTTCATGGCCCGGAGCACCGCGGCCATGCCCTCGGGCCCCCCTTCCTGAAGGGGCTCCATCAGGGGCCGGCCCACGGAGACGGCGTCGGCCCCCAGGGCCAGGGCTTTGTAGGCGTCAAAGCCGTCGGCAATGCCGCCGTCGGCGACAAGCAGGAGCTTTCCGCCAAAGCGCTTTCTAAGCTCCGGCAGCAGCAGGACCGGGGGCACGGCCCAGCGCATCAGGCCGTTGTGGTGGCTCAGGATGACGCCGGCGCAGCCAAGGTCAGCGCAGACAGAAGCGTCCCGGACGCTCAGGGCGCCCTTGACAAGGAAGGGGAGAGCGGCAAAGGAGACGTATTCCCGCAGTTCCTCGAGGGTGGGAAGCTTCATTTGAAATCCCGCCACCAGAGAATCCCGGTCGTCCCGGACATTGACGGAATGCTCCACGTCCATGCCCACCGCCAGGGCGCCCTCCTCCCGGGCGCATTCCAGCCGGCGGAAGATCTCGTCCCGGTCCGCGTAGGGCTTGATGATGCGGATGACGCCGTCCCCCGCCCGCAGGACCTTTCTGAGCTCCTCAACGCTTCCCATGCCCACGCAGCAGGGGGCCCCGGCCAGCTTCGCGCCCAGGGCGAAGGCGTCCATGCCGCTTTGGAGGTGGCTGAGGGCGGCGGTCATGATGGGGGTCTCAAAGTCCTTCCCAAAGAGGGAAAACCGGGTGTCCGGGTGCTTTGCCCCCACGATGCGGCCTTCGATCAGGATGGAGTCCAGGTACCTGCGGTTGAGGGCGATGGAATCGCCGGGAAGGGGGCGCTCGGTATAGGGGATCATGGGATCACTCCTTTTTTCTTTTTTTGATGGCGGAACGTTTGCTTTAGTATACATGCCCGGGCGGCCGGAGGCAAGGCGCGCAACAAAACCTTTGCAAATTCCGCCCCCGAAGGCTATAATAAAATGACAATGAAAAATGAATGGAGGGTTTTCCATGTCTGTCAACCGCTTTGTGCTCAACGGCGTGTCCTACCATGGCCATGGCGCCATCAACGAGATCCCCGGCATCGTCGCCTCCAAGGGCTTCAAGAAGGCGTTCGTGGCCTCCGATCCGGATCTGGTCAAATTTGGCGTGACCGCCAGGGTGACCGACCTTCTTGAAAAGAACGGCATCGGCTATGCCCTGTATACGGATATCAAGCCCAATCCCACCATCGAAAACGTGCAGAACGGCGTGAAGGCCTACAAGGAATCCGGCGCGGACTTCATGATCACCATCGGCGGCGGATCCTCCATGGATACCGGCAAGGGCATCGGCATCGTGGTCAACAATCCCGAATTTGCCGACATCCGCTCCCTGGAAGGGGTCGCCCCCACCAAGAAGCGCACGGTGTTCACCATTGCCGTACCCACCACCGGCGGTACAGGCGCCGAAAGCACCATCAACTACGTCATCACCGACGTGGAGAAAAAGCGCAAATTTGTCTGCGTGGACCCCAACGACATCCCCGACGTGGCCATTGTGGACCCGGACATGATGTCCACCATGCCCAAGGGCCTGACCGCCTCCACCGGCATGGACGCCCTGACCCACGCCATTGAGGGCTATACCACCGCCGCCGCCTGGGAGCTGTCCGACTGCCTGAACCTGGAAGCCATCAAGCTGATCGGCAAGAACCTGCGCAAAGCGGTCCAGAACGATCCGGACGGCCGGGAGGGCATGGCCCTGGCCCAGTATGTGACCGCCATGGCCTATTCCAACGTGGGCCTGGGCATTGCCCATTCCATGGCCCATACCCTGGGCGCGGTGTACGACACGCCCCACGGCGTCGCCTGCGCCATGATGCTGCCCATTGTGATGGAATTCAACGCCGAGTGCACCGGGGAGAAATTCAAGGCCATCGCCGAGGCCCTGGGCGTGAACACCGAGGGCATGGACCAGGCGGCGTACCGCAAGGCCGCCGTGGAGGCCGTGCGCCAGCTGAGCGTGGATGTCGGCATCCCCACGAAGCTGGACAAGCTCAAGGAAGCGGACCTGCCCTTCCTGTGCGCCTCCGCCGCCGCGGACGCCTGCGCCCCGGGCAATCCCCGTCCCGCTTCCCTGGAGCAGTTCGAGGAAATGTTCCGCAAGCTGATGTAAGCATTCCCGTTTCTTTGGGGCGCTCCAACGCGGAGCGCTCCTTTTTTCCGCTTTCCTATGGCAGAACGCTGGACAAAACGGAAAGAATATGCTATGCTGAACCCACTCATGAAGAGTGCGAACAGGGACAGCCCCGATGACCGCACACCAACCTGCCTGACGGGCAAGGTGGTAAAGGCTGAACGATGAGTCAGGAAGGGATCTGCGCTCATCGTGACGATGGGCGTTTTTCTTTGTGCCTCTTTGTGAGAATGGATTCTTTTCATAAAGGGGGAACTGAAATGAAAAGCATTGATCCGATGACCCATCAGCGGGAAAAGCAGCGTGAAGAGGAACGCCACCTTGCAAGGCTCGGAGCCGGGAAGCCGGTGTGCCTTGGGGAACGGTATCGGGGAATCGTTTCGGCAGGCGGGGAAAGCGTCGATGGGCCCTTTATCGCCGCAGCCTACGAAAAAGGGACCCTGATGCTGCTCTCGGAGGACGAAAAGCGCGTTTTCTTCCTCGGGGAGGACGTGGCGGAGGAAAGGGGATGGCTCTATACCCGTTCCCTGCCAACGCCTGACATCCGCCTTCGGGTGCCCGCAGGGGAGGCGGTCCGGAACGTGAACGGGCACAGGGAGCGCATCCTGGCCCTCCGGCGGGCCGCCGGGTTCAAATGGATGAGCCTGCTGTCCGAGGAAGGGGCCGAAATCCTTCTTGCGTTCCTGGAGGACCGGGAAGCCCTCGGACAGGGGACCGTATAAAGAAAGCAAAAAGGGGGGAAGCGGCATGGAAGACCGGCTGCTCCGGAGTCTGACAGTGGACTGGGGGAAGGTGCCCAAGGATTCCTATGTCAGGGACATTCCGGCCCTGGCGTCCCTGAAAACCCTGACCTTTCATAGCAACGTGACCTTTTTCGCGGGGGACAACGGCACGGGCAAATCCACCCTGCTGGAGGCCCTTGCCCAGGCCCTGGGCTTCAACCCGGAGGGCGGGACGCGGAATTACCGCTTTTCTACCTGGCAGGAAGCGTCCCCCCTGGAGGGGGCCCTGAGGCTGGTGCGGGGATACCGCCGGGCTTCCCCGGGGTATTTTTTCCGGGCGGAGAGCTTTTACAACGTGGCCACTGCTACGGCGGGGTACAACGACGGCACTATGCCGGATTACCATGCCCGGTCCCACGGGGAAAGCTTTCTGGACTTCCTCGAACGCTATGACCGGACGGGGATCTACCTGATGGACGAGCCGGAGGCGGCCTTGTCCCCACAGAGGCAGCTGTCGCTGCTTGGGTACATCCACGACCGGGCGGAGGAGGGCTCCCAGTTCATCATCGCCACCCATTCGCCCATCCTGCTGGGGCTGCCGGGAGCGGAGATCCTCTCCTTCGACGGGGAGGACATCGCCCCCTGTGCCTGGGAGGACACGGTGAGCGTGCGGATTACCCGCATGTTCCTGGAACGCCGCGAAAGCCTTTTGCGGGAACTGTTCCGGGAGGAGGAATAAAAAACAGGGCTGCCGCGGCAATAAAACGCGGCAGCTCTGTTTTAATGGAAGAGTTCGGTCCGTTTTCCGGACGTTTTTTTTCATGGAGGGGGAGTTCAGTCCGCTTTCCAGACGTCCTGTTCCGGCAGCGGCAGGTTGCGGTGGGTATAGGTCCGGGCCCCGCTTTCCATCTCCGCCACGGTGTGGCCCTCCCCGCTCAGGGTGTATTTGTAGGTGCACAGCCCCTCGACCCCAACGGGCCCCCGGGCGTGGAGTTTGGAGGTGGAGATGCCCACCTCTGCCCCAAAGCCGTAGCGGAAGCCGTCGGCGAACCGGGTGGAGCAGTTCCGGTAGACCCCGGCGGAGTCCACCTCCAGGAAGAACCGGCGGGCAGCCTCGTCGTCCCGGGTGATGATGCAGTCCGTATGGTGGGAGCCGAAGCGGTTGATGTGGCGGACGGCCTCCTCCAGGCTGTCCACGATTTTGACGGACAAAACGGCGTCCAGGTATTCGGTACGCCAGTCCTCCTCCGTGGCCGCCTCGCAGCCGATGAGGGCGCAGGTCCGCTCGCAGCCCTTGAGGCGCACGCCCTTTTCCCGAAGGGCGTTGGCGACGGCGGGCAGCAGGGGGGCGGCGTCCCGGTGGACCAAAAGGGTCTCGGTGGCGTTGCATACGGCCAGGGCCTGGGTCTTGGCGTCCACGGTGACCCGCACGGCGGTGTCCGCGTCCGCGGAGGCGTCGATGTAGGTATGGCAGATGCCGTCCGCGTGGCCCATGACGGGGATGCGGGTATGATCCATGATGTAGCGGATAAAGGCGTTGCTCCCCCGGGGAATGATCAGGTCCACCAGGCCCTCCTGCCTGAGAAGCTCGCCCACGTCCTCCCGGCTCTCCATCAGGGCGCAGAAGGAATCGGGCAGAAGGCCCTTGCCGGCTTCCTCCAAAAGGGAAAACAGCACCCGGTTGGTCTCAAGGGCCTCCCGTCCGCCCTTGAGCAGAAAGCTGTTGCCGCTTTTGATGCACAGGGACCCGATCTGGATCAGGGCGTCCGGACGGCTCTCAAAGATGACCCCAACGACACCGATGGGGCAGGAGCGCCTTTCCAGGATCAGCCCCGGGGACAGCTCCCGTTTCAGGGTGACCCGTCCCACGGGGTCCGGAAGCCGCCGGAGGGAGGAAAGCCCCTCCAGGAGGGAAAGCAGCTTTTTTTCGTCCAGCTTCAGCCGCTTCAGCAGGGGGGCGGAGAGGGCTTCCGTCTCCGCCTTCTCAAGATCCGCCCGGTTGGCGGCAAAAATCCGTTCGCGGTGGGTATCGAGCAGATGGCAGAGCCGTTCGAGCACCTGGTTCCGCGCTTCCCCGGAAACGGAAAGAAGGCCCCAGGAGGCCTTTTTGGCCGCGGCGGCGGCATCGTGTACAGTCATGGTGGATATCCTTTCGCGCGGAAAGGCCGCCTTCCCGATCTTCAGGAAAACCGCCTTTCCAGCTCTTCGTATTTTTCATGGGTGATCAGGGCGTCGTGCCTCGTTCCGTCCAGCTGGACCACGTAGGTCCACCGGCCGTAGGGGGTGATGGCCCGGATGTGATGCACGTTGATGATGTAGCTCTTGTGGCAGCGGAAGAAGGTCTTTTCGTCCAGCTTGTCTTCGATCTCCTGCATGGTCTCCGGGATCACGTAGCGGCCTTCCCCCAGGGTATACATGACGGTGGCGCGGTCCTCCCGCTGGATCAGCAGGATCTCCTCCGGGTCCAGGAAGACCACGCCCTCCCGGTGGCGGACCATCAGCCGGTCGGTTTTGGATCGGCGGACCTCCCGGGGGACGGGTTCGGCGTCCCGGGCGCTCCGGCGCTCCTTCAGCTCCCGGATACGGTCCAGGGTGGCGTCCAGGCGCTCCAGGTTGAAGGGCTTGACCAGGTAATCAAAGGCGTAGACCTCAAAGGCCTCGCCCATGTATTCCTCGTGGCCCGTGGCGAAGACCAGTTTGCATTCCGGGTCCTTGTCCTGGAATTCCCTGGCGCACTCGATGCCGGAGACCAGGGGCATGTCCACATCCAGAAAGACCACGTCCGGGCGCAGAAGATCGAATTGTTCAAGGGCTTCTTTCCCGTCGGCGGCCTCCCCAACGACCTCAAAGCCGGCGGTCCGGCTGATCCGCTTGTTCAGGATCAGCCGGATGCCGCTTTCGTCGTCGCAGACAAGGACGCGGATGGGCGGTTTGTCAGCGGCCATAGGGCATTCTCCTTCGTTCGTTGGGGCGCTTGAGGACTTCGGCCATGACCACGGCCCTCAGCCATTCGTCACTGTCGGGCGCATCGGCCTCCCGGAGGGGGGCGTCCGCGTCTTCGGCCGGCCTCAGCCGCGGGGCGAGGGGCGTCCTGGGGACGCGGTCCTGCGCCGTTTGGGGATGCTCCTGCATTTCGAGGCTTACGAAGGCGCGGACCGGCTCCTCCGGCCGGGGAAGGGGCGCTTCCCGGGGGGGAGCGCTGTCAGGCGTCCGGGCAGGGACGGGCGCGGCCGCGGGTGCCTGCGGGGCAGGCGCAGCCGCCTGCGGAGCGGGCTTTTTTGCGGTCTTGGGCGTCTTCCTGCTTTTTTTCAAAAGAGCCAGGCCCAGCGAGACCACGACGATGATCAGCGCGAAGGCGTCTGACATGCTCCTCACCTCTTTTTAATGGTCCAGGGGTTTCTTTTTGTCCGGGGAGGTCTCCGGATGGGAGGCCTTGGCGATGCCGGCGCGCATCTCGGTGTCGGCGATGGTGTTCTGCATCTGGTAGTAATCCATGACGCCCAGCTTGCCGCTGCGCAGGGCCTCGGCCATGGCCAGGGGCACGGTGGCCTCGGCCTCGACGACCTTGGCCCGCATCTCCTGCACGGAGGCCTTCATTTCCTGTTCCTTGGCGACGGCCATGGCGCGGCGCTCCTCGGCCTTGGCCTGGGCGATGCGCCGGTCGGCCTCCGCCTGGTCCATCTGCAGCTGCGCGCCGATGTTCCGGCCCACGTCGATGTCGGCGATGTCGATGGAGAGGATCTCATAGGCGGTGCCGGCGTCCAGGCCCTTGTTGAGCACCGTCTGGCTGATCAGGTCCGGGTTCTCCAGCACTGCGGAATGGCTGACGGAGGAACCGATGGTGGTGACGATGCCTTCGCCGACGCGGGCGATGATGGTCTCCTCGCCGGCGCCGCCCACCAGATGCTCAATGTTGGTGCGCACGGTGACCCGGGCCTTGACCCGCAGCTCGATACCGTCCTTGGCGATGGCCGCCACGGGGGGCGTTTCGATGACCTTGGGCAGAACGCTCATCTGGACGGCCTGAAGCACGTCCCGGCCGGCCAGGTCGATGGCGCGGGCGGTCTCAAAGGAAAGGTTGATGCCGGCCTGCTTGGCGCTGATCAGGGCGTTGATGACCCTTTCCACGTTGCCCTTGGCCAGGTAATGGGTCTCCAGCATGTCCGTGGTGACGTCCAGGTCGGCCTTGCGGCCCTGGATGTAGGCGTTGACGATTTTCTGCGGCGGGATCCGGCGGAAGCGCATGCCCACGAGGGAAGCGATCTTCACGGGGACGCCGCTGGCCGTGGCGGTGATCCACAGGCCCACCGGCACGTAGCGGAAAAAGACCAGCAGGGCGATCAGCACGACCAGCCCGAGAAGAATGACAAGCATGGCAGAAGAAGACATATCGGAACCTCCTTTGAAAGTCGGAAAGGAAAAGGGAGAACGGGATCCAATGGGAAAGGTCAGGACTTGCGCACCACGATGCGGATGCCCTCGATGCGGGTGACGGTGACGGGCGTGCCCTGGGGAATGAAATCCCCCTCCGAGACCACGTTGAGCCGCACCCCGTCGAATTCACCGATGCCGCTGGGGCGCAGGGGGGTCCGGGCAATGCCGGCGCGGCCCACGAAGGCCTCCAGGTCCTCCTTGGCGGAGGGGGTCTTGTCCAATTCCTTCAGGCCCCAGACGCGGAAAAACTTGCCCTTGGCAGCGGTCCTGAGGGAGAAGGCGATGGCCAGGGCCATCAGAAGCACCGCGCCCAGGCTCATCCAGACCCCGGCGATGGTCCCGTACTGGGTCCATACAAAAACGATGCTTGCCACCATCAGCCCGATGCCGGCGATGCCCGGGATGCCAAAGCCGGGCATGAAGATCTCCACCACCATCAGGCCCACGCCTCCAAGCAGCGCCAGGACCAGGGGAATGTTGCCGGCGACAAAACTGAAAAACTGCTGCATGTATCCACCCCGTTTCTTGCTTCGGGTTTCCTGTCCTCCGAAGGCGGAAGACGTCCGGAACCGTTTACAGCATAACACCAACGGACGCGCCGGGAAAGCGCGTCCGTCTGAAAACCGCATAAACCGGGCCGAAATGTCAGCCTGCCCGGCACGAGCGCCGGGCAGGGGGCGGGGCTTATTTTTCCGCGCCGGTCAGCTTCAGCACGTCCAGCTGCAGGACGGGCCTCACCGCGGCCACGCTCTGGTTCAGGGCAAGGCCCAGGTCCGTTACGTAGCCGAAGCGGTCCACTACCCAGCTCTGCCCTTCGGTGCCGTCGTTCATCAGCCAGAAATTGCCGTATTCGGTCCAGGAGGCCAGGCGGTAGGGCCAGCGGGCCTTGCAGTATTCCGTGGCCTCGGTCTTGAGGGCGTATTTGTCCGTAAAGAGGGTCTGTGCTTCCTCCACGGTCAGCAGGCGGGCCCATTCGGGGCTTTGGCTGCCTTCCGTGCCCTCCACGGGCACCAGGGCGGCCTTTTCCTCCTCGGTAAAGGCGGCGGGGACAAAAACCTCGTTCAGCCAGGCGCGCAGGGCGCTGTCCGCCCAAACGGAGGCGTTGCCGAAATCGTTGTAGGCCATGGGCTCCAGGCTGCGGGCGCTGATGACGGTCAGAACGTTGTTTTCATTCCGGAGGACGATCCATTCGACGGGTTCAAAGGTGCTTTGGGTGCGGTTGTCCTGCTCCCAGGAGCCCATGAAGAGGCGTCCGCCCACGGGATAGAGCTGCTGGCGGAGGGAGGAAACCGTTTCGGTGGCGGTCTCCACGTTCTCCTCCAATTGGGCGATGGTCTCCTCGCTTTCCTCCTTGAGCTGCTGGGCGGCGGCGATGGAGGCGTTCAGGGCGTCCTCCAGGCCGGCGATGCGCATTTCGGCCTCCTCGGCGGCTGCTTTGGCGGCGGCGCGGGTGTCCTCCAGTTCTTTTTCCAGGGCGGTCTTTTCGTCTGTCAGGATCCGGATGCGCTCCTTGTGGCCCAGCGCTTCCTCCTGGAGGGCCAGGAGCTCTTCGTCCAGGGCGGCCTTGGTTTCCTCAAAGGCCTTGACCCGTTCCTCGGCTTCGGCGTTCAGGGCGTCGATCTTTGTCTGGAGCGCGGCCTTTTCGGCTTCATACGCCTCTTTTCCCTGGGCGGCGGAGGCCTTGGCGCCGCTGAGCTGCTCCTGCAGGGCGGCGATGGTGCCCTGGTACTCCTCGCTGACCCGGGCCGCCTCCTGGCGCTGGGACTCCAGGTCCGCCTCCAGGGCGGCCAGACGGCCGATGGCCTCTTCCGCGGCGCGGGCGGCGGTCAGGTCGTTCTGAAGGGTGGCGATGGTGGCATCGGCCTCTTCCAGGGACACTTTGGCTTCCCTGCGGGTATCCTCCAGTTCCTTTTCCAGGGCCGCGATCTTCTGGGCCGTCTCCTCGGAATTGGTGGAGGAGGTGGTGTTCTTCTCCCGGGCTTCCGTCAGGGACGCCTCCAGGGAGGATATTTTGGCGTCGTATTCTTCCTTGGCCAATTTCGCGTCGCTCTGGAGCTGTTCCATTTCCTTTTCCAGCTCCTCGATGCGGCTCCCGGTTTCACGGGCGTTCAGGTCGGCGGTCTCCAGGTCTTTCCAGGCGGCGGCAAGACGGCTTTCCAGATCCGTGATCCGGCCGGTATAAGCTTCCTCCGCCTCTTTGGCCTTTTCCCGGGCCTCCTCCAGGTGGGCTTCCAGGGCCTCCACCTTGGCGGCGGCCTCCCTGGCGGCGGCATCGGCGTCCGCCTGGGCCTGGGTCAGCATGTCCTGCAGCTCCACGATCTTGCTGTCGGAGACCCGTTTGGCCTCCCGGGCGCTGTCGGATTCCCGGGCAAGGCGGACTTCCAGCTCCTCGGCCTTGGCCGCCGCGGTTTTGGAATCGGCGACGGCGGTCTCCAGGCTGGCCTTGGCTGCCTCCAGGTCCCCCTCCAGAAGGGCGATCCGTTCGGAATACTCGGCCTTGGCGGCCTCCTGGGCCTCCTGGGCTTTGGACAGGGAGTCCTCAAGCTGGGTCAGCTTTTCCGTGGCCGTCCGGGCGGCGGTCTCCGCCTCGGAGCGGGTCTTTGTCAGCTGGGTCTGAAGCCCGCCGATGACCTCCTCCGCCTCCTGCCGGGCGGCGGCGGCGCTTTCCCGCTCCGCGTTCAGGCTGGATTGGATCTCCTCGGCTTTGCTTTCGGCGGCGCTGAGGGTCTCCTTGAGGCCGGAAATGGTCTCGGCTGCGTCGGCGGCGGCCTTTTCCGCGGCGGCCAGGGTGTCTGCCAGACGGCCCTCGGTATCCGTCAGACGGGATTGGGTATCCGCCAGACGGCCCTCGGTGTCCGTCAGACGGGATTGGGTATCCGCCAGGCGGCCCTCGGTGTCCGTCAGCCTGCCCTCGGTATCCGTCAGGCGGGACTGGGCGTCCGTCAGCCTG
>CAMJUL010000020.1 GCA_946408995.1 uncultured Clostridia bacterium
TCCCTTCTGAGGTACAGTTTTTCTTTTTCTGTATCCTCAAAAGGGAGCATATCACCGTCCATACGGGCGGATTTGGGACAGCCTCTTTGCATCCAAAGGGAGGGGAAGCGCCGGGGGGCGGATGCCGGCAAGCGGCGTCAGAGCCTCGCGGTTTCCGTCCTGTAGGCGTGGATGAAATACGCAAGCTCGGAAAGACCGGTCAGGGTCCAGCTGAAGATATACAGCAGGTAAAGGGATTCGATGGTGCCAAAGTGACGGAAAACGGTGAAGACCCACAGGACCCGGAACACGCAGGATCCGAGAATGACCAGGACCGTGGGGACAAGGCTGTGGCCCAGGCCCCGGGAGGCCGCAATGGTACAGTCCATCAGGGCGGAGAAGGCGTAGCTGCAGCCCATGATGCGCAGCCGGAGCAGGCCGGCTTCAGCCACCCCGGCATCCGATGTGAACAGGGACAGAAAGGTCCTTCCGAAGCAGACCAGCACGGCGCTGAACAGGGCCGCGATGCCAAAGGACAGAAAGAGGCAGATGAGGTAGCTCTTCCGGATCCGCGTTTTGTTTCCTGCCCCGAAATTCTGACCGATGAAGCTGGAACAGGCCATGTATACGGCAGCCATCAGGTCATAGATCAGGGCGTCCGCGTTGGCGGCCGCGGCGTTGCCCTCCACCATGACGGCGTCAAAGGTATTGACAGCCCCCTGGATAAACAGATTGGCCAGGGCAAAAATAGCGTTCTGGAGCCCGGCGGGGAGGGAAAGCCGGAGGATCTGACGGGCCTTGGCGGCGTCCGGACGCAGCAGGGAAAGGTGAAGGCCGAAGGATTCGTGCCGACGGGAGAGGGACAGGACGATCAGCGCCGCAGAAAGGCATTGGGCCAGGACGGACGCCAGGGCCACCCCTGCTTCCGCCATGCGGAACACGATCACAAAGAGCAGGTTGAGGGCCACATTGAGGATACCGGCGGCGGTAAGATAATAAAGCGGACGCCGGGTGTCCCCGGCCGCGGACAGCACGCCGCTGCCGAAATTGAAAACGGCGAGGGCAGGCATTCCTGCCAGATAGATCCTCAAATACCTTACCGCGCCGGCCATCAGGATCGGCTTTGTGCCGAGCAGGCCCAGCACAAAGGGGGTCAGGGCAATGCCGGAGACGGCCAGAAGGAGGCCGGTCCCAAGCAGCAGGAGCAGGGAGGTGTGCACGCATTTGGACACCTCCCCGTGGCGTCCGGCCCCGAGATACATGGCACAGGTGACGTTGACGCCGCCCCCCATGCCGATCAGAAAGCCGGTGAACAGGGTCACAAGGATGGTGGTGGAGCCGACCGAACCCAGGGCTTCCGGCCCGGCAAACCGCCCCACCACGGCAATGTCGGACATATTGAAAAGCACCTGAAGGACATTGGAAAGCATCAGGGGGAGGCTGAACCGGAGAATGTTTGGAAAGAGCGGCCCCCGGGTCATCTCCAATGGTTTATCTGAGTGCATGGGGAACTCCTTGAAGCGGCCGGACGGCCGTAAGCCGCCGCCCGGCGGATAATGGCCCCGGGGACGGTCCGGAACGCGTCTGCCCCGGGGCGGCTTTTGTATTCGCCGCAGGAGGGTAACAATCCTACCGGGGAAAAAGAAAAACCCCCCGAGAAAGCCTTCCGGTCGGAAAGGCGCTTGCGGAGGAAGGATCCATCTGCTATGATGGACCCTGCGGGAAAAGGGAGAAAAGACCGTCCCGCTTGATTCCATTTCGGGGAGATGAAGCCGATGACCGCGCTGCTTGTGGCGGCAATGACCCTGCTGTTTTCCTTTCAGTCCCTGTTCTGCAAACTCTTTTCCCTGAAAAACACCGGGAAGGACGCGGCGGAGACCTCGTCGGTCTTTTCTATTACCTACGGGGCGTTCGCCGGGCTTGTCACGCTGGCGCTGGCGGGATTCCGCTTCGCGCCCTCAAAGGAAACGCTGCTGCTGGGCCTGTTCAACGCGGCGATGCTGCTTTTGTACAATACTGCCATGATACAGGCCAGCCGGACGGGGTCCTATTCCCTGCAGATGATCTCCTCTCTCTTTGGCGGCATCGCGCTTCCGATGCTCCATGAGGTGCTGTTCCTGGGCGGGAAGCTCAGCGTTTTGCAGCTGGCAGCCATTGGGATGATGCTGGCCGCTTTTGTGCTTATGAACCTCAAGGGATTGGGCTTTGGCGGTCATTCCGGACAATTCCTTTTCTGGTGCGGAGCGCTTTTTGTGTCCAACGGGCTGTTCGGCGTGCTGATGAATCTGCAGCAGCGTTTGTCGCAGGGGGCGGAACGCAACGAAATGGTGATCCTGACCTATTTGGGGATGGCCGTGGTCTATGGACTCCTCCAGATGGCGAAGGACGCAAAAAAACTCAAAGCGTCCTTCCGCATCGGCCGGGAGGCGCTGCTCTATCTGCTGCTTTGCTGCATCAGCGCCACCTGCGCGGCCCATCTGATGCTGCATGTGCTGAACCTGGTGGATGCGACGGTGCTGTACACCATTGACAACGGAGGGGTGCTGCTGCTGTCGGTGCTTTATTCACGCGTTCTCTTCCGGGAGCGGCTGACCCTGCCGCAGGGCATCGGTGTCCTGCTGTCCATTGCAAGCATCGTGATGCTCAGCCTGTGACCCCTGGGCGTCCAGGGCCGCGCCGAGCGCGCGGCCCAGCGTTTCCCCAAGGCGTTCCGCCTCTCCGGGGACCACGGGCAGGCGCTTATAGAGGAAGGTGCTTTCAAGGGCGGCGTAGGTGCCCCGGTCAATGTCCCCCCGGGTGGGGAGATAGCCAAGCAGCTGCTCGGCGCAGCCGAGGATCAGGGCGTCAGGCCGTCCGCACAGCCGACGGATATCCATGCCGATCTGGGTAAACCCTTCAAAGGGCAGCGCCAGGATGGGCACGCCGCCGAGAAACAGGCATTTGACCGTAATGGGCTCCGAGGAGGAAAGGGAGTCGAACCGTTCAAGCATCTCCTTTTCCCAGACCTGGGCGACCCTGGAGGCAGGCTTCCCGGGCCCTCCGCTGCGCTCAACGGCTTGCGCGGCCGCCTCATGGATATCCTGCCGGGTGACAGGCATCAGCTGAAGGACAAAGGGAAAATGCGCTGCGCCGATGCTCAGGGGGAGCGGACGTGCGGGCCCCTCGGCGATGGAGGCGACCCGGGCGGCGAACCTGTCCAGCAGCGCATCCTCCTGCCGGAGGGGATCGATGTCTCCGCACAGGCCGTTCAGGTACAGGGGACGGACCCCTCCCGCCGCCAGATTGCTGCAGACGGCGCCTGCAAAATCGGCCGATACGGTGGGAACCCGGCCGCGGAAGACCCCATGGCAAGCGGCACTGACCAGGACGATGGGGTCTTTTTGCCGCCTCTGGAGGCGGAAAAAACGGACCTGCCGGTCCACCGGTCCGTCCGGAATGGTGCGGTTATATATATAGCCCTCCTCAAAAGACTCCCGGCCGCAGGTCAGGGAGACGACCGTATCCAGGTCTTCCGCCGCATCCATGAGGGCCTGGCAGAGAACGGGCGCCACCGTGGAAACATAGGAAGCGTCCACCTCGCCGCAGCCCTCGTGGTAAATGATCGCCGGGCCGGTATGGGTGTGGATGCTGACGATCAGGACCCGCTCTGCGGGGATTCCCATGCCCCGGGCGTACTCAAACAGCGGGGCGCAGACGGCCCGGCTCAGGCCAAGCAGATCACAGCAGAGGAGGGCGTACCGGTCTTTTCCGTCCTCAAGGAGAAGCGCCCGTGCAAAGAGCGGATCCCGGACGGAACGGGCCCTCCGTTCAAGATAATACCCATAGCCTGCCAGCTCGACCCCAATGGGCGGGGTCAGCTCCCGCTGTCCGATGCCTGCCCGCATTGCCGTGCCTCCTTTATTTCAGCCCTGGGATCAGGGGTGCGTACCGTTCGATCAGGCGGTCGTTCCATTCGTCGCCGCCGTCCACGTTGCTGGATTTAAAGAAATCCGCTTCGAAGTTTTCCTGCAGGGAAAGCTCCTTGACCCGGCAGATGACGGCCTGGAGAAGGGCGGCCCCGACGGCCGTGGAAGTGGGGCCCGCCATGGTCCCGTCGGGGAAGGAAACGGCAGCGTCCCCGAGAACGCCGCAGTTGTCCAGGACCAGGTCAGCCGTCTCATAAAGATGAAGGTTCAGATGGTTGCGGGGCGTGACGGCCGCGGAGTGCTTCATACTGGTCATGGCAATGACGTACACCCCGCGTTCTCTCGCCTTGCGGGCCAGAAGGACGGGGGCGGCGTTCCTGCCGGAATTGGAGAAGACCAGGAGGATATCTCCCGCCCGCATAGGGTAGCGTTCAAGAAGGAGATCGGCCCACTCGGGTTTGCGCTCCTCCAGGGTGCTTCCGGCTGCGCTCAGGTGCAGCATCAGCTTTTCGTCCAGCACCGGGCAGACACGGGCCATGCCCCCTGCGCGGTAAAATATCTCCAGGGCGAGAAGGTGACCGTGACCGGTGCCAAAGGTATAAAGCATGCCTCCGGCTTTCACCCGGTCCGCGATTTGACGGGCGGCCGTTTCCAGGGCCTCCGCCTGGGAGGTGCGCGCTTGTTCCAGAATGGCTTTCAGGGTGTCAAAATAGGTATCCAGGGCACTCATGGCTGAACCTCCTTGCAGGTCGATCTGAGGGTTTCCAGGACGGCTTCGGTCAGAAGGCCCTCCTGGCGGAAAAGATGAAGAACGCAGCCGATCTCAGGGGAAAACTCCATGCGTCTGATGTTGACAGCGGGGATCCGGGAGCGAAGGGAGGCGGAAAAGGCCTCCCTGGCTTGGGGGCTGTGGGCGAAAATACCGCCATACATGCCCAGGGAGTTTACCCCGGGCGCTTTTTGAAACAGCCGGGCCGCGAGCAGAGCCAGGGCAGCCATGTTTTCGTTCAGGATCCGGCGCGCCGTCCCGTCAAGAAGGGCCGTTGGGGTGAGGACCTCCCGGGCAAAATCTGCCAGACGGTCCGGGGTGCAGTCCGGAGCGTATACTTTGTCGATCAGCTCCCGGGGCGCGGATACGCCGAAATGACGGAGCGCGATGGGGGTCAGCGCCGTGGCGGGTCCCGTTCCGTCCGCCTCTGCGGCGACGGCCAGCAGGGCGTCCCGGGCGAGGGAATAGGCGCTTCCCGCATCATTGAGCAGATATCCCCAGCCGCCGCTGACATGCTGGCGGCCTTTTTCGTCCATCAGAAGCAGCATGGAGCCGGTCCCGCAGAGGACGATCATGCCGGGCCCGCCCCGGGTAAACCCCATGAGGGCGGCGTACGCGTCCGATTGCAGGTCGAGCCTTCCCCGAAGGAGCGGTCCGGAGGAAAACAGCTCCAAAAGGGCCGGGGACGCGGGACCGTCCAGGGCGGACATGCCTACGCATACCCGCGCCACGGGAGCACGGGCCTTTTCACTGAGTGCGAGCACCATCTCTTCAATGCGCCGGCGGACCGTTTCGACGCCGGCATGGTGAAAATTGCAGCCGCCTCCGGAGACAAAGGCGGCGAAGCGGCCGTCCGGGCGGACGGCGGCCGCGGAGGAATGGGTGCCTCCGCCATCGATACCGATATAGATCCCGTCCCGCATGCTGTACCCTCCGCTTGGCGCGGCGTTCCGGCGGGACCGCCGCGCAGGATGCAGTTTTTCATTTCGGCAAGATCCGTGGACTTCCTGCCAAAGCACAAAAAAAACGGGGAAAATACTTGTCCGTGTTCCAGGGAAATGGTATACTTAAGGAGAGGAAAATTGGATCAATGGGTTTGTTTCCTTAGGGGAAGCGTTCTTTAAGGAGGTACCTGGTTTTGGGCAGGCAAGGCAATTCAGGGAGCAAAAACGGCCTGGCCGTCAAGAAAAAGCGCAGAAGGTTTACGCTGGATGACCTGGAGCTGACGCTGCTTTCTTTTCCGACGGTCGTTTGGTTTATCGCCTTTTGTTACGTTCCGCTTTTCGGGATCATCTTTGCCTTTAAAAACTACAAGGTCAAGGCCGGGAAGGGCTTTCTTTACAGCCTGTTTGTCCATTCCAAGTGGGTCGGATTCAAAAACTTCGAATTTCTGTTCCGGTCCCCGGACCTGGCCAACATTTTCCGCAATACTCTGGCCTACAACATCGTTTTTATCTGTATCGGCATTACCCTTCCCGTGGCCCTGGCCATCATGATCACCCAGCTGCACTCCAGGAAACTGGCCAAGGCCTGTCAGACCGCCGTGTTCCTGCCCCATTTTCTCAGCTGGATCGTGGTCAGCTATTTTGTATTTGCCTTTCTTTCCACGGACAAGGGCCTGGTCAATTCCCTTCTGCGCAGGTTCGGCATGGAGCCGGTGCTCTGGTATCAGGACAAACGGCCCTGGCCCGCGCTGCTGGTTTTTATCAACACCTGGAAGACCTTCGGATATTCGATGGTGGTGTATATGGCGACCATCACCGGCATTGACCAGAGCCTGTACGAGAGCGCTGTCATAGACGGCGCTACCAAGTGGCAGCAGACCAAGGGCATCACCCTGCCCATGCTCCGTCCCATCATCTCGATCATGTTCATCATGAACGTGGGGCACATTTTCTCCACAGACTTTGGACTGTTTTTCCAGGTCACCAGGGATTCAAACTCCCTAATCGACGTTACACAGACGCTGGATGTATATGTCTATAAAGCGCTGATGCAGAACAACAATTACAATTACTCTTCCGCCGTGTCGCTCCTGCAGAGTGGCTTGGGGTGCATTTTCCTGATCGCGGCCAACTTCATCGTCAAACGCATCGATCCGGAAAGCGGCCTGTTCTGACCCTTTGCGGGGGATACCGAAGGGAGGAATCCTGATTGTCCAACAAAGCAGTCATGCGGGAATCGTCCGGGCTGGGGCGCTTCAACCGGATCCGGCCCGTAACGAACTTCTTTTTCTCCGCGCTCTTTGTTCTGCTCGCGCTGATGACGCTTCTGCCGGTCGTGTTCGTTTTTGTCATTTCCATCTCCTCGGAAGCTTCCATCGCCGCCAACGGGTACAGCTTTTTCCCCAGCGAGCTTTCTTCGGCGGCCTATGAGTATCTTTGGAAATCCAAGGATTACATTGGGCGGTCTTTCCTCAACTCTGTCGGGATCACGATCGTGGGGACGCTGCTTGGTCTGATTTTAACCTCCACCCTGGGGTACTGTCTTTCCCGTCCCAATTACAGGCTCAGAGGCCTTTATACGGGCATGCTGCTGGTGCCGATGCTGTTTTCCGGCGGCCTTGTGGCCACCTATATGGTCAACACCCAGATCTACGGTTTCAAGAACACCTATATGTCCATGGTCCTGCCCGGCGCGTGTTCGACCTTTTATGTGATCGTGATGCGCACCTTTTTCCAGACGACGGTGCCGGACAGCATCATCGAATCCGGGAAGATCGACGGCGCCAGCCAGCTGCGCATTTTCACGCAGTTGGTCCTGCCCATCTCCCTGCCGGTCATCGCCACCATCGGACTGTTTCTGACCTTCAATTACTGGAACGCATGGTACAGCGCCATGCTGTATCTGGATTCCAACCACCGGGAGCTGTATCCCCTGCAGTATGTGCTGATCTCCATCGAGAAAAACATCTCTTTTATGGCAAAAAACGAGGAGTTTTTCCGGGAAGAGTCCATGCAGAACCTGCCCTCTGAGACCATGCGGATGGCCATCGTCATGGTGGTCGTGATCCCGATTGCCTGTTCGTACCCGTTCTTCCAGCGGTATTTTGTGGGCGGACTGACCATCGGCGCGGTCAAGGGCTGAAAAATCGCAACAAACGGCACGGTGCCGCTTCGTTGAATACAAAAGGAGGGAAGAAAAATGAAAAAGGTCCTGGCTCTCGCACTGGTTTTGACGTTGGTCCTTTCCATGGGGCTTACCGCAGTCAAAGCCGATGAACCAACGAAGATCATCTGGTGGGTCTACGGAGACGCGCCCATCGACGTCAAGCTCGTCGTGGACGAAGCCAACAAGTATTCCGCGGAGAAGATCGGCGTCATCGTCGACCTGATCTTCAAGAACGACGAACAGTTCGCGACGGATATGAGCGTTGATACCTACTACGATATGACGTTCACCTGCGACTGGGCCAACAGCTTCGTGGACAACGCCCTGGACGAGCGTTTCTACGACATTACGGATCTGGTCAAGACGGCCACCCCGGACCTGTACGCCTGCATCGATGAAAAGTACTGGGACGTGGCGGGCTCCCTGAACGGCAGGATCTACGCGGTCCCGACCCTGAAGGATATGGCCAGCGAGCAGTTCTTCCGCTTCGACAAGGATCGTTTTGAAGCCATCGGCATCACCATCCCCGACAAGATGAACTTTGCCGATCTGGAGCCGATGCTGGAAGCCTACAAGCAGAACTACACCGATCCCGCATACCCGCTGATGATGGGCAAGAACGGCCTGACGGGCATGACCAACTCTGCCCAGTGGATCGCCGGCTCCTACCTGTGCTCCCCCTATCATCTGGCCGGCACCGAGCGTGAAAACAAGATCATCCCCTTCTGGGAGGATGAAGTGCTGATGGAGCGCTATCGCCTGCTGCACAAGTGGTATGAGATGGGCTACATCAATCCCGACGCGGCCACCATCGACTCCATCGGCAGCGACATCCGCGCCGCCATCCGTTCCGGCTCCGCTTGGCGCGGCTATTACAGCGGCTATTCCAGCTGGGCGAAGATCAACGTGGAAGGCTCCTCCTACTCCGGTCCCTTCATGTCCACCGCGACCATGCGCGGCGCCATGAACGCCATCAACGCGGCGGCGAGCGAGGAACAGGCCATCGCCTGCCTGAAATACCTGGAGCTGCTCAATATCGACCGCACCTTCCGCGATATCCTGCGGTTTGGCGTACCGGGCGTGCACTTCAACTATGTGACCAACGATCAGGGCATTCAGGTCGCGCAGCGCACCGAACAGGGCAGCGCCAACTGGTCCATGGACGGCTTTGTCACCGGTTCCGTTGTCAACGCCTCCTGCTCCAGCGACTCTTACTATGACTGGGAAGAGATCTACAAGGATTACGAGAACGCCATCGTTTCCACGCTGGGCGCTTTCAGCTTCAACAAGGAGAATGTGGAAGCTGAATGCACGGCCTGCAGCGCGGTCATGGCCAAATACACCTCCGAAATTCTGACCGGTACCCTGGACATCGACGAAAAGCTGCCGACCATTCAGGAAGAACTGAAGCAGGCCGGCATCGAAGCGGTCCAGCAGGAAGCCCAGAGGCAGCTGGACGAATATCTGGCCTCCCAGAACTGACGCCCCTTGAATCCCAGGCAGGCGGAGAGAACTCTCCGCCTGTTTTTTGGGGCTGAATACACGCGTGAAGCGGGAAAGAAGGAAAACACATGGATTATACAACGGCGCCGATCAGCCAGGAGGAACTGGTCCGCCTTCGCAGGGAACTGCATATGTATCCCGAGCTCAGATGGGACCTGGACAGGACATCCGCCCTGGTCAGGCGGGAACTGGACGCCGCCGGCATTCCCTATGAAGCGGACCGCTATGGCCGCAATACCGTGGTTGCCACCATCAACCCGGAGAAAACGGCCTTTACCATTGGCCTGAGGGCGGACATGGACGCGCTTCCCATTCTGGAGAACAACCATGACAAGCCTTACCGCTCCAGGAATGAGGGCGTGATGCATGCCTGCGGCCATGATGCCCACACGGCCATGATGATCGGGACCGCCAAGGCGCTTTATGCCATCCGCGACAGGCTTTCCTGCCGGGTGAAGATCCTGTTCCAGCCCTGTGAAGAGGGACGGCCCAGCGGCGCGCGGACCATGTGTGAGCACGGCGTTCTTCAGGACATCGACTGCATTGTCATGTGCCATGTCAACTGTGTGGATCCGGTGCACGTCATTTCGTCCAATCCGTCGGTGACCAATTCTTCCTCCGTGGCGTTTGAGGTGACCCTGGGCGGGAAGGCGGTCCACGTCGCTACCCCTCATGTGGGGATCGACGCCCTGGCTGCCGGCGTAAAAATCTACAACGGCATACAGCTGCTTGTGTCCAGGGAGGTGGATCCCTTTGACACCTGCGTCATGAGCGTCACCTGCCTGAATGCGGGGGAAACGGTGGCCGCGAACGCGGACAAATGTGTCCTGAAGGGGTCCATCCGATGCGTGAAGGACAGCACCATGTCCTGGGCGCGGCAAAGGCTTGAGAAGCTGGTCCGCCTGACCGCGGAGGAGGCCAATGTGACCTGGGGCCTGGAATGGTCCGGCGAACCGCTCCCAAGCGCCCACAACGACCCGGCGATGTATGAAGCCCTGGTCCAAAGCGCCAGAAAAGTGGTCGGCAGCAGCCGGGTGGTTCTTCTGCCCCCGTCCCCCGGCGCAGAGGATTTTGCGTATTACGAAAAAGAACGTCCCGGCCTGCTGTTTGGCCTGGGCATGCGCAACGAGGCCAAGGGGTGTGTGCATCCGGCCCACAACAAGGACTGGGACATCGACGAAGACGGCCTGGAGACCGGCGTCAAGGTGTTCGTTCAGTTCGTCCTGGACCATATGAACGGCATCGCCGGGATGAAAAACCCTGAAAAGGAGTAAACCGCATGGCGAAGAAACCCTCTTTTTACTGCCAACTGGATTATGAGCACGTTCCCTATCCCTCCCCGGTAGGCGTTGCCAACGGGAACATCGCCAACAACGGCTGCGGGGTCTGCGCCGCATCCATGGTGGCGGAAAACATGCTGGACGTATCCTTCCCGCCGGAGGAAAGCGCGAAACTTGCCAAGGCCTGCGGCGCCCGGGAAGGGTTCGGGACGGATATGTACATTTACGCGCCGGTCTTCGCAAAGCGCATGGGACTGAAAGTAAAAAACACCGAGGATGCCGGAGAGGCCCTGCGTTTTCTGCAGGAGGGCCGGGGCATGGTCATTGCCAATACCTACGGCGACCGTCCGGAACACATCGGTGTTTTTTCGGATTCTGGGCATTATATCGTGCTGGCGGAGGCACAGGGGACGAGGATCAAGGTTTGGGATCCCATGTACAGGGAGGGAAGCGGACGGTATGACGTGCCGGGCCGGGCCGGAAAGGTCACCCTGGACGGTACGGACGCCTATGCCGATTTTTCTGAGATCGAGCAGGACTGTTATCAGCGGCCGTATTTCCTGTTCTGGAAGGAATGAACCCTTACAGGGCCCGCAGTTCGTCCCTGCGGTCGGTCAGATACCCCTGGAAACGTTCCAGGCCCTTTTCGTAATTCCTGAAGATCCACAATTCCCGGAATTCGGGAAGCAGCCTGTCCACCCGGTCCGCCAGGGCGTGCGCCTCTTGGACGGAGGAGTGGGGATGCAGCTTGACCTTGCACAGTTCGCTTCCGAATTCGATCAGTTCGGCCGTCAGGCGGATCTCCCGCCTGACGGTTTCGTCTATTTTCAGCTTTTCAACGTCCGCCATGACGCGCCGCACATAGGACGTCACATTGTCAAAGTAAAAGTCGTCCCCGCTGTCCCGAAGGTCGAAGAGATGCGCGTAGCGGGTCTGGTCCAGGGGCAGGTTGATTTCCTTGGCACACATGGTGCAGACGTGCACCCGCTCCGGCTCCAGCAGGTAATAATTGGCCATACGGTACAAAAGGCGGGACAGAGGAGCCCCATCAAAGAAATACCCGTCCACAAACGCTTCGGCGTCGCGTATAAAATCAGCCTTGAAGCTCTCCCCATCCTGGGGCGCGCCGGGGTTCCAGGCGTACTGGCCGGCGAGGGCGATGGGATTCATACTGAAGATCCAACTCTGGGCATGCCCGCCGTCTCCCCAATCCGTCAGAAGCAGGCCCTCTGCGCCGTATTCCGAGGCCAGTTCGCCGCAGGTGCGGATGTTGAAGGTGGTCACATCCATGCGTCCGGACAGACTGCCGTGGGTATTGACCGAGGGGCAGACATAGTACCGTACGCCTGCGTCGCGGTAGGCGATGCAGTGGGCGGCCATCCGCTGGGATTGGATCAGTTCATACCCCCATTCCAGCACGACCGCGTCCTTGGGGACCTGGGCATAGATCTGGGGATAATCATAGATCATGTCTCCCCAGAACATGACCTTTCTGCCGTAACGGTCCCGGACATGGGAGGCGAGCTTGTTGAGCCAATCCATGAAAACCTGTTCCCTGCCCTTTTCACGGCAGACCTGCTCGATCTGGTACCGGCCAAGTCCGTAGGCCTCGTCCAAGCAGATGTTCACATATTCGCTGGTAAAGTGGGGGAGCAGGGAGGCGTACAGATTACTCACAAATTCAAAGCTTTCCGGCAGAAGCGGGTTCAGCGTGGAGGGCACCTCATCCGCGCTGTCAAAGAGCCCCAAGGGGTGGAATTCGGGCTTTTTCAGCCAGTAGTACATATGCCCGAAGGAATTCTGGCAGGGGACCAGGTCGATGAACCGTTCGCGGCAATACCCGTCCAGATAACGGATATCCTCCGGCGTCAGGCAGTCATAATCCGCGGTTTCCTTGGGATAGGCCGCGTACTTGAAGCAATCCCCCTCCATGTAAAGCTGAAACTCGTTGTATTTGAGGGCCGCAAGAAAATCAATCATGGTTTTGAGGGTTTGAACCCGCGGCTTTTTGCCGCGGCTGATGTCCAGCATATACCCTCTGCGCTTCAGGCGGGGCCAGTCGTGAATGCGGACGAAGGGAAGATGCCCGTTTGACTGGCGCAGCATCTGCCAAAGGGTCGATACCCCCCGGAACAGGCCCTCATCGCTGGAGGCGAAGAGCGTAACGGCCTTTTCCTCTACGGTGAGGCGGTATTCCTCCGCCGCAAGATCCGGACGATTCTGAACATGGATCAGGGAAGACGCCGTTCCGTTCCGAACGGAACGGTAAAATGCGTGCAGGTCGGCGCAAAGCGCGGCTTGGGGGATCTTAAGCAGGCCCGTGCCGAATTCGGCACATTGGGGACGCGGAAACAGCAGCATGACAAACGCCTCCTTCTGTCAGTTGAATCCGCGGAGAAGGTCCGCGTCAGACTGGTAAACACAAAGCTCCTGCTGATCGCTGAAGGCCCTCAGGAGGCCTGAGCCGCCGCCGGACGGCAGGATCATTTCTGTGTGTGGGGGAATGGGGGACGTTAGGGCAAGGGGGGCATCATCCAGGGCCAGACGGGTGACAGACAGCTCCAGCGGGTTGTACACGGCCAGGCCTTCCGGGCAGGCGCAGGAGATCACAAAGGTCCCCCAGCGGAACAGACAGAAACCGTCGCAGCCGCTGCCCCGGAGGGCGGCCAGGTCCAGGCGGAGGGATTGGGCCGTAGCGCCGTCATAGGCATGCAGCCCGGATATGAACCTGTTCCCAAAGCGAAGCGCCCCCTCCGTCACGGAGCGGACCCAGGCGCCGTCCCGGCCATAGGCCAGGGAATAGGCCATGGGAAGGGACCAGTCCATCAGACGCGCGGCGTCCGCATAGCTTTGTCCGTAATGCAGATCGGCAAAGGCAGTATCCTCATAGGCACCCTCGGGCATCAGGGCAGCGCTGAAGATCAGGCCGTCCTTTTCTCTCCCGGCGGCGGTACAAAGGGCCTGGGCAAAAAAACGGACATCCTCGCGGCGGGTGCGGGCAAAGGCCTGCACAGAGGGGTCCTGCGCCCGCAAGGCCTCCATGAGCAGCTTTTCCCCGCCTTTGTCAGGCTGGCAGGCCAGCTCCATCAGGGCTTTCAGGGCGCCGAGGTCGGCTCCGGCGGCGGCATAGCGTTTCAGGTCGTTGTCATCCCAGCCGTACATCAGATGATTGTAGCGGATATAATCCAGGTGGAGGCCGTCGATGTCATATTTGCGGCAAAGCTCCCCGACAAGACGCTCCATATACGTGCGATAGCCTTCATCATACAGGGAAATGAGTCCCTTGTCCCGGCCGCGCGTGTAATGAAAACGGCCGCTTTCCGGATGGAGAAGCTTGTAGTGGTCATCACAGGTGGCGGTCAGCCAGGCATGCACGCGCAGGCCCAGGCTGTGGGCGCAGGGAAGAAGCTCCGCCAGAAGGTCCCTTTCGCCGTTCCCGGGGGCAACGGAACTGTGGAAGGACACCTTCCCGGAAAGCCCTTTTGTGAGAAAAAACAGGTCGGTAAACCCGGCGCGGAAGCAATGGCGGACGACCTCCCGCACGTCTTCCTTTTCGATGCTTTCCGGCCACATCCATACGCCTCTGACGGACATGCGCTTCCCTCCCGAAATGTTCAATGTCCCGACCCGGGACCGGCCGCGTGGATAAGGGTATTGTACAATAAACAGGAAGAACTGACAAGCCGATGGCCCGGAAGAAGCGGGCAAAAAGAAAACCAGCCCATAGGGCTGGTATGGAGCTGATGGGCGGATTTGAACCGCCGACCTCATCCTTACCAAGGATGCGCTCTACCGACTGAGCTACATCAGCAACAAAACTATCTTATCACAAATGCGGAACAAATGCAATACCCAAATTTCAATTTTGCAGGAAAAACGCAGCAGGAACCGGCGGGACGGGAAAGGCGGAAAAAAGCCCCGCCGGAAAGGATCCGGCAGGGCGGAAGGGGAGCGGTCTTACAGCTGGGGCCCTGCGGCAACCAGGGCTTTTCCGGCTTCGTTGGTCTCGTACTTGACAAAGTTCTTGATGAACCGCTGGGAAAGATCCTTGGCTTTGGCATCCCATTCGGTGGGATCCTTGTAGGTATCCCGGGGATCGAGAATGGCGGGATCCACCCCGGGCAGCGCCGTGGGCACCTCGAAATTGAAATACGGGATCTTCTTGGTGGGCGCGTTCAGAATGGCGCCGCTGAGGATGGCATCAATAATGCCGCGCGTATCCTTGATGGAGATGCGCTTGCCGGTGCCGTTCCAGCCGGTGTTGACAAGATACGCTTTGGCGCCGCTCTTTTGCATCTTCTTGACCAGTTCTTCGGCGTACTTGGTGGGATGCAGTTCCAGGAAAGCCTGGCCGAAGCAGGCGGAGAAGGTGGGGGTGGGCTCGGTAATGCCGCGCTCAGTGCCCGCAAGCTTCGCCGTAAAGCCGGACAGGAAATAATACTGGGTCTGTTCGGGGGTCAGGACGCTGACGGGGGGCAGCACGCCGAAGGCGTCAGCGGACAGGAAGATGACGTTGTTGGCCGCGGGGGCGGAAGAAACGGGCCGCACGATGTTCTGGATATGATCAATGGGGTAGGAGACGCGGGTGTTCTCCGTGACGGATTTGTCGGCGAAATCGATCTTGCCGTTTTCGTCCACGGTCACGTTCTCCAGCAGCGCGTTGCGGCGGATGGCGTTGTAGATGTCAGGCTCGGACTCCTTGTCCAGGTTGATGACCTTGGCATAGCAGCCGCCCTCAAAGTTGAAGATACCGTTGTCGTCCCAGCCGTGCTCGTCATCGCCGATCAGAAGACGCTTGGGGTCGGTGGACAATGTGGTCTTGCCGGTGCCGGAAAGGCCGAAGAAAATGGCGGTGTTCTGGCCGTTCATGTCGGTATTGGCGGAGCAGTGCATACTGGCCATGCCCTTCAGGGGCAGGTAGTAGTTCATCATGGAGAACATGCCCTTCTTCATTTCGCCGCCGTACCAGGTGTTCAGAATGACCTGTTCCCTGCTGGTGACGTTGAAGGCCACGACGGTCTCGCTGTTCAGGCCCAGTTCCTTGTAATTTTCGCATTTGGCCTTGGAAGCGGTATAGACCACGAAATCCGGGGTGAAGGAAGCGGCCTCCTCCTCGGTGGGCTTGATGAACATGTTGCGGACGAAATGCGCCTGCCAGGCCACTTCCATGATGAAGCGGACGGCCATGCGGGTGTCCTTGTTGGCGCCGCAGAAAGCGTCGACCACGTAGAGCTTCTTGCCGCTCAGCTGTTTTTTGGCCTGGTTCAGGACGATGGCCCAGGTTTCCTGGGTCATGGGATGATTGTCGTTCTTGTAGCCTTCGGTGGTCCACCATACGGTGTCCCGGCTGTTTTCGTCCATGACGATGTACTTGTCCTTGGGGGAGCGTCCGGTATAGATGCCGGTCATGACGTTGACGGCGCCCAGCTCGGTCAGCTGGCCTTTTTCATACCCTTCCAGGGAGGGATCCATTTCATCCTTGAAAAGGGATTCGTAGGAGGGATTGTAGATGATTTCCTTGGTGTCAGCGATGCCATATCTGGTCAGATCGATGCAAGACATAGGATACCTCTTTCCTGTAACACATTAGGCAATCCACATTTTTGCCCAAATAGCATTATATCAAAAAAAACGGGTATCGTCAATTCTCCCGCGCGGCGGACAGGCAAAGGTTTTTTACACGGGTTTTTTACACGGACAAAAAAACATCCACCGGTCAAACCGGTGGATGAGGATGTCAGAGGAAACGTTTCAGGAATTCCCGGGTACGGGGATCCCTGGGGTCCTTCAGGACCTGGGAAGGGGGGCCCTGCTCCAGGATGACGCCGTCGGCCATGTAGACCACCTGCGTGCTGACATCCCGTGCAAAGCCCATCTCATGGGTCACCACCAGCATGGTCATGCGGTCCCTGGCGAGGGCTTTCATGACTTCCAGCACTTCTCCGACCATTTCCGGGTCCAGGGCGGAGGTGGGTTCATCAAACAGCAGGATCTCAGGCTCCATGGCAAGGGCGCGAGCGATGGCCACCCGCTGCTTCTGGCCGCCGGAGATCTGCCCGGGCCGGGCGTTGATGTAGGGAAGCATGCCCACCTTGTCCAGGTAGTACAGCGCCCGTTCCTTGGCGGCTTTCTTGTCCGCTTTGTTGACGATTTCCTGGCCGATCATGCAGTTTTTCAGGACCGTCATGTTCGCGAACAGGTTGAAGCTTTGAAACACCATGCCCACCCGTGCCCGGTAGGCGCTTTGGCTCATTTTGCCGTCGGAGATATCCTGCCCGTGGAACAGGATTTTGCCGGTGGTCATGGTCTCCAGCAGATTGATGCAGCGGAGCAGGGTGCTTTTGCCGCTGCCGCTGGCGCCGATGATGCTGGTGACATCCCCTTTGTTGACCGTAAAATCCACGTCCTTGAGGACCGCGTGGGTGCCGAAGGTTTTGGAAAGGTGCCGGATCTCAAGAACAGGCTCGCTCATGACGGATCTCCTTTGAAATCCCTGTTTTTTTCATCATAGGGAGGGTCCCCGGGATAGCTGTAGGTGCCGGCGGTCATGACCAGCTGGTCGGTGTTGACCAGTTCGTAATCGCTTTTCCCCTCCAGCTTCTTTTCCAGCTTGCGCAGAAGGAAGCTTGCCACCAGGGTCAGGAACAGGTATCCTCCCATTTCAAGGAACGCGGAGGGAAAGTACTTGAATACCGCGCCGCTGACCATCTTGTGGACCGCGAAAAAATCCTGGAAACCGATGATGAACATGACGGAGGTATCCTTCACGTTGATGATGTAATTGTTCCCGATCTGCGGCATGATGTTTCTCAGGGTTTGGGGAAGGACGACATAAACCATGGTCTGGAAGTGGTTCATGCCAATGGCCTTGGCCCCTTCAAACTGACCGGGATCGATGCTCATGATCCCGCCCCGGACGGATTCGGCCATATAAGCACCGGTGTTGATGCTGACCACGATGATGCTCACCGTCCAGATGTTCTTGAAAACGACGCCGAAGAAGTAGGGCACGCCGTAGTAAATGAAGACAGCCTGGAGGATCATGGGGGTCCCCCTGAAGACTTCCACGTAAACCCGGATGAGGATCCGGATCAGCCTGAGCAGGAAGCGCTTTGGAAACGGATCCTGGGGAAGACAGGGAATGGTCTGCAGGATGCCGCAGATGAAGCCGATCAGACAGCCGATCAGCGTTGCAACAACCGAAAGCAGGAGCGTGTTGGCGATCCCGTTCAGGTAGACCGTGCCATATTTGGACCAGATGCTGCCAATATCCGAAAAAAGCTGCGAGATCATGAAGGAAAACTCCCTTTGGCCTTATTCACTCAGGGGCTGGACCCGGATGGCGTCCGCCATCATCGCGTTGAAATCGTCGGCGGTCTTATCCTGCAGGAAGGCATTGATGGCGTTCAGCAGCAGGGTATTGCCCTTGCGGATGGAAATGCCGATGTTGACGTCTTCATCGGTTACGGAGAAGTCGTCCCCGGAGCCCGCGAAATCCAGGAGCACCAGGTCGGGATAGGCGATCAGCGCGCCTTGGGCGGTGGGCATATCGGTGCAGACAAAATCCACCGTCCCGGATTCCACTGCCATCAGCATGGCGGGGGCGGACTCGGCAGGGGGGAGCACCGTGGCGCCGGGGACCTGAGGCAGGCAGCTGTCATACCAGATGGTGCCGCTTTGACTGGTGCAGGTGCCCTTGAGCTGGCTGATGCCCTTGGCCTGGGTATTGGCATTGCCTTCCTTGGCGAGGCAGACGATGGTGGCATACAGGTAAGGCCCGGCGAAATCAACGGCTTCCATGCGCTCGCTGGTCATGCTTTGGCCCGCGATGACAGCGTCCACAATGCCGCTCTGCACGGCGGGAATCAGGCTGTCCCAATCCAGCTGGACGATTTCCAGCTGCCATCCGTTGGCCTCGCAGATGGCTTTGGCCATCATCACATCATAGCCGTTGGCAAAAAGGGTGGAATCCTTGATGGGAACGGCGCCGTTGGAATCGTCAGGCTGGGCCCAGTTGTACGGCGCGTAGGCGCATTCCATGGCGACGGTCAGCACGCCGTCCTCCAGGCCCGGGATCTCCTGGGCACTGGCAAAGCAGGGCAGGACGAGCAAAAGCGAACAAACCAGGGCAAGCAGCTTCTTCATGATCAAATCCTCCTTTATAATGTATATTTATTCTATCACAGAACCCCGGAAAGACAACCGCGGAAGGGCGGAGGGAATGTATTGTTTCTGTTTCTTTTTGGAAAAAGAATAAGCCCGCGGCCGCGGGCTCAGGAACAAGATGTCCCGGACAGGGACAAAAGACCGGTTTCGCCGATCTTGACGATGCCGCTCAGGCGGACGCTCTCAGCTGTTCCGTTTTGGACCGATACGGACGCGCGCAGGGTCCCCCCCGGCTGACGGATATCCGTCAGGGTCACGCCGTCCCCTCTGCGTAACGCAAGACACACCCCCAGGGCGGTGCTCCCGCTTCCGCACCCGCTTTCCCAGATCAGGGTGCCGCTTTCCCGGACATAGACCAGCGGACGAAGGAAACGGGCCTTGCTGTCCCAAAGCAGGAGCCCCGCGGCCGGGTCGGGAAGCTGCTCGGCGATCGAAAGCAGCAGGGCCTCGGCCCGGTCTTTCTCAAGGGGAATGTCCTCGAGGATCACATGGGCGATGCCCTCAAGACGGACCACCTCCGCGCAGAAGGCGCCCAGGTCCAGATAAGCGGTTTCCACCACGGGCGGCATGGTGACGGTCCCCTCAAAGGTGCCGTCCTCCAGGGGACGGACACGGCAGGGAACGGCTTTACTGGCGCCTGAGACCTCCAGCAGCACCTCCGAGGGTCCGGGGAGGGATCTTTCACGCGCCAGATAGCAGGCTGCGGCCATGGAAGCGTTGGCGCAGAACTCGCCGCCCATCATCTCAAGACGGGCTGCCGTGCCGCTACCTTCGCAAGGCAGAAGGAAGCCGACCTGCTCGCAGCGCCGGATCAGGGCATGAATGACCTCCTTCCGGTCTTCGTCCAAGACGGGATCCAGTACAAGGCAGGTCAGGTTGCCGGTGGGATCCAAAGTGACGTAACGGTATGCTTTCATTGCTCTCTCATTCTCCTGAGGAACTGGATGGTCCTTTCCTGGGTGGGATGGTCAATGACCTCCTCCGGGCGGCCCTGTTCCACGATGAGGCCGCCGTTCATGAAGACCACCTGGTCCGAGACGTCCCTGGCGAAGGACATCTCATGGGTGACGATGACCATGGTCATCTTTTTTTCCGCCAGGCCGCGGATGACGCGGAGGATCTCTCCGGTCAGCTCCGGGTCGAGGGCGGAGGTAGGTTCGTCAAAAAAAAGAATTTTGGGATTCATTGCCAGCGCCCGGGCGATGGAAACCCGCTGCTGCTGTCCGCCGGACAGCTGATAGGGGTAAGCCGTCGCCTTGTCGGCGAGCCCCATTTGATTAAGCAGGTCCATGGCCTCCTCCTGGACTTCCTTCCGGGCGCGTTTCTGGACCAGCATGGGGGCTTCCATGACGTTTTTTAAAACAGAATAGTGGGGGAAAAGGTTGAAATTCTGGAAAACCAGGCCGAACATGTTGCGGACCTTCTGCAGCTGCGCGGGCTCGGCGTAGACCGCCTTGCCGCCCTGGTCTCGGGCGGCATAGAGTCCGTCGTAGATCAGGTCGCCCCCGTCCATGGTTTCGAGCATCGTGGCGCAGCGCAGCAGGGTGGATTTTCCGCTGCCGCTGGGTCCGATGATGGAAAGGACCTGGCTTTTTTCCACGCTCAGGCTCAAATCTGTCAGCACCTCAACGGCCCCGAAGTTCTTTTTGCAGTGATTGATCTCCAAAAGCTTGTGCATGGCGGCCTCCTTTACCTGTAATAATCCAGCCGCTTCTCGGCCCGTCCCATGACGAAGTCCACCAGCAGATTGAACACGTAATAGAAAACGCCGGCTACCAGGAAGGGCACAAAGCTGGTTTGGGAATTGGCGATCTGTTTGCCGATGGTGAACATTTCCTGGTAGGAAACCGTAAAGGCCATGGAAGTGTCTTTGACCAGAGTGACGACCTCGTTGGTGACGCTTGGCAGGATTCGTTTGACCACCTGGGGAAGGATGATCCTCAGGAAGGTCTGGACCCTGGAATACCCCAGTACCTTGGCGGCCTCATACTGCCCCACAGGCATGGAGGAAATGCCGCCCCTGTAGATCTCCGCGAAATAGGCGGCATAGTTAATAGAAAAGGCCACGACGACCGGGATCAGCTTGTTTCTGGATACGCTGATGCCAAACAGGTAGTACGGGCCGTAGGTGACGGCCAGCAATTGAAGCATCAAGGGGGTTCCACGGAGGATGGAGATAACAAGCCGGGTAATGGTGGAGACAACCCGGTTCCTGCTCATGCGCAGAAGCGCGACCAGCATGCCCAGGGGCAGGGAAAACAGCAGCGTCAGGAAAAAAATGGCGCAGGTTTTCCCGAAACCGTCGGACATTTTTAGAATCATGGTTTGAAGTGTCATCGGGGGTCCTTCCTGCCGCGTCCATGGGGCACGGAGCATCATGAGTCAGAGGGAAAAACAAGAAATTTCCCGGGAGCCAGAAGGCATCCCGGGTTCACAGGACGATCCTGAGAAAGCGTTACTTGGACAGGAAAAGCAGGTTGTTGACAATATCCGGGTATTTGGCCGCGATTTCGGCGTAGGTCCCGTTTTCAACCAGCTGGCGAACGGCGCCCTCGATTTTTTCGCACAGTTCCGCGTCCGTGCTGCGGAAGGCGATGCCGTACTGCTCGGCGCCCAGGTTTTCGTTCAGGACGGTCAGGTTGTCCTTTCCGGCCGTGTAGGCAGCTGCCACGGGCAGGTCCACGAAAACCGCGTCCACCGCGTTGCCCTCAAGCTCCGTGAAGCACATCAGGAAGCTCTGGCAGGTGACCAGCTCCTGGAAGGTGGCGGTCAGGTCCGCCAGGTCGCCGTTGAGGAGGGCTTCGCCGGAGGTGCCCAGCTGGACCGCCACCATTTTGCCCTTGAGGTCCGCGGAGGAGGCGATGCCGCTGTCCGCCTTGACTACCAGCACCTGGGTGTTGTCATAATAAGGGGCGGAGATCACGTATCCCGCTTCCTTCATGCTGTCCAGAATGGTCATGCCGGACCAGACACAGTCACATTCCCGGTTGTCCAGCTGAATGAGCTTGTTGTCCCAGTCAACGGCGAACACTTCCAGATCCAGGCCCAGAAGATCGCAGGCCGCCTTGCAGATTTCTACGTCAAAGCCGGTATAGTTCCCGTCGTCTCCCAGATAGCTGAAGGGAGGATACTCCGGGTCGATGCCCATCACAAAGGTGTCCGCCAGGGCGGAAAAGGCGGAAAGGGAAAGGAAGAGCGCAAGGATAAGGGCCAGGCATTTCTTCATCATCATACATCCTCCTTGGTTCCGCGGAACCGGTTTGTTGCGTTAGTACATTAGCACTTTATCGAACTAAAGTCAATGGGTTTTCAAAAAAAAGCAGGCGCCGAAAGGGAAAAAGGGTCCCACGGCGCTGGAGGGACTGTGCTTTTTCTGCATTTTTGTTACGAATCTTCCAAACTAAAGTTGACAGGAACCGAGGGAGGGGCCTAAAGTGTTAGCCACGCGCGAAAAGAAGATGCGGGAGGTATTTATGGCAGAAAGGGGCATACGCCTTCGGGCGCTGAAAGCGGCATTTCCGCATACCATTCCGATCTTTGCCGGGTTTTGGTTTCTGGCGCTGACCTATGGCGTGATGATGAACCGGGCTGGCTTTTCCTTTCTGTATCCGGCGGTCATGAGCGTGCTGATTTTCGGCGGGTCGCTTGAATTTGTGGCCGTTACGCTGCTGACGGCGCCGTACGCGCCTCTTCAGACCCTGATTATGGCGCTCATCATCCAGGCGAGGCACCTGATGTACGGCATCTCCATGCTGGATGTCTATCGGGGGACGGGATGGAAGAAGGCCTACCTGATCTTCGGGATGTGCGATGAGACGTTTTCGATCAACTATACCGCGTTGGTCCCCAAAGGGGTGGACCGGGGATGGTTCATGTTTTTTGTGACCCTTCTCAACCACGCTTATTGGGTCACGGGAGCCGTTACGGGGGGACTGCTCGGCTCCCTGATCTCCTTTGATACCCGGGGACTGGAGTTTGTGATGCCTGCCATGTTTGCCGTCATTTTCATGGAGCAATGGATAAAGGAAAAAAGGCACGCGACTGCCCTGATCGGCCTGGGATGCGCTGCGGGATGCCTGGCCCTTTTCGGCAAAGAAGCCTTTATGATCCCGGCCATGGTGCTGGTACTGGCGCTGCTTGGCGCTTTTCGCGGGCTGCTGGAGGAAAAAGGGGGTGAAGCGTGATGACACCCGGGCAGAGGGCGATCACGATCGGACTGTGCATCCTTGCGACGGTGACGACGCGGTTTTTGCCTTTCCTGGTTTTTAAGGGCAAGGAATCCCCCGGGTTCGTGAAGTATTTGGGGAAGGCCCTGCCGGCGGCGGTCTTTGGCATGCTTGTGGTTTACAGCCTGAAGGACACGTCCGTCACGATCCGGCCTTACGGCCTGCCGGAGGCGCTGGCCCTGGGGGCGACAGTGGGGCTCCATCTGTGGAAACGGCAGATGCTTTTGTCCATTGCCGGCGGAACGGCCCTGTATATGCTGTTGGTCCAGGGCGTTTTCTGAAAGGATTTTAGGCTGCATGGGGCTGAGGGGCGAACCCGGACGGCAAAAAAAGCCCGGAAGCGGCGCTTCCGGGCCTGAGGGGACGCTTGTCAGGCCAGCAGGGCGGCGGAAGCCTTCTGCAGGGCTTCGTTCAGCGCGTTTGCCTTGGCCTGGTCCTTGTCGTTGGTGTTGACATACAGCTTGATCTTGGGCTCAGTGCCGGAGGGCCGCACACAGACCCAGTTTCCGCCTTCGAGCTCAAAATAGAGGACATCGCTGGTGGGAAGGCCGGTGGGCTCGGTCTTTCCGCCGCAGGTGCGAATGCCCTTGAGATAATCCCGTACGGCGGTGACCTTCAGGCCGCACAGCTCCGCGGGGGGATTCTCCCTCAGATTGGACATGATCTCCTTCATGCGGGTCAGGCCGTCTTTGCCGGGCAGCGTGGTGGAGGCGACCTTTTCCACATAGTAGCCGTACTGGGCAAAAATCTGCTGCATGCGGTCATACAGGGTGATGCCCTCTTCCTCACAGGCCGCCGCCACCTCGGTGATCAGCAGGGAGGCGTTTACGCCGTCCTTGTCCCGGACGAAAGTGGAGGACAGGAACCCATAGCTTTCCTCGAAGCCGAACAGGAACGTGTGGCTGCCCTCATCCTGGAACTGCTGGATCTTTTCGCCGATGAATTTGAAGCCGGTCAGGGTCTCGAACATCTCCACGCCATAGCTTTCGCAGATGCGATTGGCAAGGGAGGTGGAAACGATGGATTTGACCACGGCGCCGTTGGCGGGGAGCGTTCCCAGCTTTTTCTTGGTAGAGAGGATGTAGTGGAGCATGACGCAGCCGATCTGATTGCCGGTAAGCAGGTGGAAGGAGCCGTCCTTGCCGCGTACGGCAACGCCCAGACGGTCACAGTCGGGGTCCGTAGCAAAAATGGCGTTGGCGCCGACCTCGTTGGCCAGCTTGATGGCCAGGGTGAAGGCCTCCGGATTCTCCGGGTTGGGGGCGCAGGTCAGGGTGGAGAAATTGCCGTCCGGCATTTCCTGCTCCTTGACCACGGCGACCTTTTCGATGCCAACCTCGCGGAGGATGCGCCTGACCGGCACGTTTCCGGAACCGTGCAGGGGCGTATAGACAATGGACAGCCGGCTGCCCATGCGCTTGAGCATGTCGGGCTGGATGGTGAGGGTCTTTTCCTGCGCCATGTAATCGTCATCCACTTCGGCGTTGCCGATGATGTGCAGGAGGCCCTTGGCCCTGGCTTCCGCCTCGTCCATCGGGACGCATTCCAGGTAATTCAGGGAGCGGATGCACCGGGTCACTTCATCCGCGGCCTCGGGGCCCAGCTGGGCGCCGTCTTCCCCGTACACCTTATAGCCGTTGTACTGGGGCGGATTGTGGGAGGCGGTCACCACGACGCCGGCGGCGCAGTTCAGGTGACGAACCGCGTAGGAAAGCAGGGGAACGGGACGAAGGGCGTCAAACAGAAAAGCGGGGACTCCTTCTGCGCACAGCACCAGGGCGGTGTCCCGGGCAAACTCCGTGGAACAGCGGCGGCTGTCATACCCGATGACGACACCGCGGCGGGCATTTTCGGGATCCTTGAGCAGATATCTGGCAAGCCCCTTGGTGGCCCGGCGCACGTTGTAGCGGTTCATTCGGTTGGTGCCGGCTCCCAGCGTACCGCGCATTCCGGCGGTTCCGAAGGAAAGCTCGGTGTAAAAACGGTCTTCGATTTCTGCGGCGTCGCCCGCGATCGATTTCAGATCGGCGACGGTATCCGCGTCCGCGGCGAAGTCTGACAGCCACTGCTTATAGGCAGCCTGAACATCCATGGGGAAGCCCTCCTCTTTACAAATAATTGAATGCTTCATCAAGTATACGCTTTTTTGGGCAATTTGACAACCCGGTGAAGCCGGGGAGGCTGGGGAGAAAACGGGCCCCCGGCGGGAAGGGACTTATCGGTCTTTCGGAGGCAGGGAACGCATATAGCGGTCCATGTTTTCGGCGATGCGCTTGGAATAGGCGACGGCGGCCACCACCGTTTTGGCCCCGGTCACCACGTCGCCGGAGGCAAAGACCCCGGGCATGGAGGTCTCTCCGTCCTCGTTGGTGGCAAGGTTGCCGCGCTCGTTGAGGGTCAGCTCCCTGTCCCGGTTGACCAGGCGGTCCTGGGGCACCTGGGAGATGCAGACCATGATCGCGTCGGCAGGGAAGAGCCGCTCCGTGCCCTCGATGGCCTCAAAGCCGCTTTCACTGGCGCGGATGTCGGTGATGACGACGCCGTCGTCGGTGATCCGGACAGGAGCTTTCATGTACTGGAAGTCCACTCCGTCCACCTTGGCCATCTCGAATTCCTCCGGGGAGGCGTTCACGGTATCCCCGCGGACCAGGACCGTGACGTGACGCACGCCGTGGCGGACCGCGGTACGCGCCACGTCCATGGCGGCGTTCCCGGCGCCGATGACGGCCACGTTGTCCCCAAGGCGGTAGACGTCCGGGTTGTTGAGGTAGTTGATGGCATAAAAGACGTTTCCGAAGGTTTCCCCGGGGATGCCGAGCTTGCGGGGCTTCCAGGCGCCGGTCCCAATGAATACGGAACGGTAGCCGTCGTCCAGAAGGTCCTGGATGCTGGTGGACCCGCCGATGGAGAAGTTGGGCCTGAAGAGGATGCCCATCAGGTGCATTTTCTCATAATACCGGTCAAGAATGGATTTGGGCAGCCGGAATTCCGGGATGCCGTAACGCAGGATGCCGCCGATGCGGTCATGGGTCTCAAAAACCGTGACCTTGTATCCCTTCTGGGCCAGCTTGATGGCGATGGTGATGCCGGCGGGACCCGCGCCGATCACGGCGGCTTTCATGCCGTTGGGCGGGGCGATTTTCATGCCCAGACGCTCAAACCAGGAATCGGAAATGTAATTCTCGATGGAGGAGATCCGCACCGGATCCCCTTTGATCCCGCGGACGCAGTGCCCTTCGCACTGTGCCCCGTGGTCGCAGACCAGGGAACAGATGACCGACAGGGGATTGTTTTCAAACAGCATTTCCGCTGCGGTTCCCATATCGTGCTCCCGGAAAAGCCGGATCATCTCCGGAATATTGGTGTGGATGGGACAGCCGTTTTCCCTGCAGCGGGGATTCTTGCATTGCAGACAGCGGTTGGCTTCTTCGATGACGTGAGCGGGCATGATACACCTCCAAGAGTATAGGATTTAATCAGGTACGGATCCGAAGGGCTTCGTCCAGGGATCCGTCATCGTCAAACACCATCATGTCCCGGAAGGAAAGATGGACAGGGGAACCGGGACGCAGGGACTGACAGTTTTCCGGCGCTGTGATGACCCGGAAGGAGACGGAGCCGACCCGTACGCGCAGATCGCTGACATCCCCCAGATAGTACAGACTTTCCACAATGCCCTCCAGGGGTCCCTCCGAGGGGGACAGACGGATCTTTTCCGGGCGGACGGCCACAAGGACCTTTCCCTGCCGTCCGCCCGCATAAGGCACGGACTGACCGGTCCCTTCCAGGACCAGACGGCCCTTTTCGGCATTTCCCCGGGCAAAATCCACCTTGCCCAGGAAATCCGCCACAAACGGATTGACCGGATGGTTGTAGATCTCCGCCGGAGGGGCGGCCTGCTGGACCGTCCCCTGATTGATCAGGATGATCCGGTCAGACATCGCCATGGCTTCGGTCTGGTCATGGGTGACATACACCACGGTGATGCCCAGGGAGACCTGAATGTCCTTGATCTCAAAACGCATGCTCTCCCGGAGCTTGGCGTCCAGATTGGACAGGGGCTCGTCCAGCAGTAAAAGACCGGGCTTTGCCACCAGGGCCCTGGCCAGGGCCACCCGCTGCTGCTGCCCGCCGGAGAGCTGGGAGGGCAGCCGTTTTGCGTACTGGCTCAGGTGAACGATCTCAAGGACCCGTTCCACGCTTTTGCGGATCTGGTCCTTTGGGGCCTTGCGGATGGTCAGCGGATAGGCAACGTTGTCAAAAACGTTCATATGGGGCCAGACCGCGTAGGACTGGAAAACCATGCCGATGTTCCGCTTTTCCGGGGGAATGAAGGTTTTTCCGCCGGAAACCTGAAGGTCATCCAGGAAGATCTGCCCGGACGTGGGCTTCTCAAACCCGGCGATCATGCGGAGCATGGTGGTCTTCCCGCATCCGGAGGGGCCGAGCAGGGTGACGAATTCCCCGTCCCGGAAGGTGTCTGTAAATTCCTTGAGGACCTGGTTTTCCCCAAAGGATTTGGTGACATGATCGATTTTTACAGCCGCCATGGACGTGCTTCCTTTCCTGTTTTCAAGCGCTTTCCAGGGTAGAGCCCCGGGGGAGAGGCCCTGAGTCAGATGGAGAATTCCCCCCGGGTCAGGAGGTTTAGAACAAAGTTGAGGAGCACCACGATCAGAAGGATCCCGAAGGCCATGGCGCAGCTCATGGGTTCGCTGGTAAAGGTCCAGTATTCGTACAGCTGGAAGCCGATGGTTTTGGTGGTGCTCGAATACAGAAGGGTGGTCATGGAGAGCTCGTAAAAGCTGGGAATAAAGATCAGGAACCATCCGGCGGCGATGGAGGGGAAAATAAGCGGTCCCGTAATGCGGCGCATCGTCGTAAACCAACTGGCACCGGCCACCTGGCTGCACTCCTCCAGGGAGGAATGGATCTGGCTCATGGCGGAAACCACCGTGCGCATGCCCATCATCTGATACTTGATCAGATAGGCGATGATCAGGATCCATGCGGTATTGTAAATGTTGACGCCGAAGTTTCCGCGCATGGTCATGATCAGGCCGAGGGCGATGACGACGGAGGGCGTGCCGGAGCCCAGGGTGATCAAAAACGCGGGGATATTCCGGCCCCGGAGCCGGGTACGCTGCAGAAGATAACTCATGACACAGGCGATGACGAGCCCGACGGTGGCCGCGGCAGAAGCGAAAAGAAGGGAATTGGTCAGGCAGGAGACGGTTTCACTGCGGGAGAAGACGCCGCTCCAGTTGGCGAGGGTAAAGTTGCCCGCATCCGTCACGGACTTGCCGATGTCGGTCTTGAAAGAGGTGGCCAGAATGGTCAGGAAGGGGAGTACGATGACCACCAGGGCGAACAGGGAAACGGCGACGGTCAGCGGCAGCCGCCCCTTGCGCAGGTCCACGAGGACGGGACGGACGGATTTGCCGGAAACCGTGATGTACTGACGCCGGGCCAGCAGCCCGTCCGAAAGGAAGAGGACCAAAAGCGCCGTGCCCATCAGAAATACGGAGAGACCGGTGGCATCGTTGAGCTCCTGCTGCCCCTTGCCTACGTATTCCACGATGCGGGTCGTGACCATGTTGACGTTTCCGGGGGTCCCGACAATGGAGGGGATGCCATAGCAGGAAGCCGCGCTGATGAAGACCAGCAGGGCGCCTGCGATCAGGGATGGGGTCATCATGGGCAGCGTGATCCGGAAGACCGTCCGGAGGGGCGGCGCGCCGGAAATCCGGCTGGCTTCCTCCAGGGAGGGGTCCATTTTTTCCATGGCGCGGCTGATGGTGATAAAAGCATAGGGGTAGTAGAACGTGGTCAGCACCCAGATGACGCCGGGAAGGGTATAGACGTTCAGGGGGCCCCGAGCGTCACTGAGGGAAAAGAGGGCCCGGAGCCATTGATTGACGGTTCCCACGTTTGGATTCATCAGCCTGAGCCAGGCCATGGCGCCCACATAGGGGGGGACCATGTAGCTGACCACGAACAGAAAGCGGAAGAAGCGCTTCCCGTACAGGTTGGTGCGGCCCACGAGCCAGGCCAGGGGAAAGGCGATGAGGGTCCCGAGGAGCATGGTGGCAAAGGAAGCAGCCAGGGTGTTTTTCAGGGCGTCCAGGTTCATGGATTCCGTATAAAGCCTCTCCAGGGTCTTCAGCGTGAACGACCCCTCCGGGAACAAGGCGCGGACGACCATGTAAACAATGGGCATCAGTTGGAAAAAGAGCAGAAAATCGGCGATCAGCAGCACCAGGATCCATTTTAGATCCATTCTCCAGGTCCCCTCGGCCCGCATCAGCAGCGCCAGCAGGCCAGCGTCCAGCATCAGGAAGACCCCAAGCAGCATGACGGTGCGGCTGTAGGAGACCACCAGGCGCTGCAGCCAGGAAAGGCCCCCGGTGCCGATCATCCGGAAGGCGTCCACCTGCCTGCCCTTGTCCCGGACGCTTTTTTTTAACAGGGCGGTATGATCGCTGACGTCGCCGGACGTGGAACCGGAGGCGACAAACAGGACTTGCGCCAGCGCGGCCTGCCGCTCTGGGCCGGAAAGCCCCTCTGCAACGGAGCGAGCGCCGGCGGGAAGGGGGGCGTCGCTGCTCAGGAGGCCATGAAGCACCATAAGCCGGTATCCGGGCTCATCCGGGGCGGAGGAGGAGAGGATCTCCCTTCGCTGAGAGGCGCTGACCTTTGGCCCATTGACCAGATAAGAGGCATAGAGCAGCTTCCACGTGAGCGCCTCATCCGTGCCGGCCAGGGCGGAAGCGTCCTCGCCGCCGCCGGCGCGGCGTCCCTCCCAATCGGCCGTGAGAAGCGTCAGCGCGATGCCGCGTGCCAGGGAACGCTCCTCCTCTGTCAGGTTCCCGAACGATGGACGAAGGACCTGTTCCCAGGCGGAGGCGGTATCGTCACCCAGGGCATAGATGGCCTGATAGGCACTTTCGGAACTGAAGCCGGAGGCGTCGTAGACCTTCTGGCCGTGAATGCCCACAAGAAGCAGGACGACCCCCAGCAGGAACACGGCCGCGAGGCCGTATTTCGTCATCCGGGCCGTACTTTGGGCCTTCCGGAGGCTCTCCGGGCCTTTCTCCGCTTTGCTCAAGTCCGTTTCCCCCTTGATTTCGAAAAGGGGAAGCCAGGCGGCTCCCCCAGAGAAGTGCGTTTCAGAAAGCGGTCACTGGGTCACCTTGCGGCTCCAGAGGCTGTTGATGTCATTCCGGCTGTGATAGGCATAGTCCCAGTCGACTCCGAGGTCCTTGTCGATCAGTCCGTTGGTGTCAACGGATCCGTAGGGCACCGCGGTCATGTCTTTCAGGACCGAGTGCATGTATCCTTTCAGGATCAGTTCCTGGCCCTCTTCGGTCAGGAACCACTGGGCAACGGCCTCCGCCGCTTCGATATTGACATTCTTGGACAGTTCCTCTTTCACGATCATGACCGTGGAGGGGATCAGGATGACCCCGTCCTCGGGATAGATGACCTTGAGGTTTTTGACTTCGTTGCCTTTTTGGGCTTCTTCAAAAAGGAACTTGAGCACAGATTCCTCCAGGATCATAATGGCCGCGCATTCGCCGCTTTGCAGCTTTCCGATGGCCGTGGAGCCGGATTCCCGCATCACGCCGTTGGCGCCAAGCTTGTCCAGGTATTCCTCGCCGTATTTGCCCAGCAGGGAAACAACGGCGGCGTAGGCGGTGCCGCTGGTCAGGGGATCGCTCATGGAAATGAATCCCTTCAGGGCGGGGTCATAGGCAAAATCGTGGAAGGAACGGGGAATGGAAACCCCCTTGGCCTTCCAGCTCTCTTCCATTTCGGGATTGAAGGCCAGGATCATGTTGCACACGCGCACAGGGTACCAGAACCCCTCCTGGTCATAAGGAAAGCGAAGGCGTTCCCCGGCGTTGTCCACGCTGAAGGAATGAAGATAGCCGTAATCCTTCATTTCGAGGGAAAAGGCGGGCTCGGCCACCATGAACATGTCGCATCCAAGGGCCTGGTCCCGCTTGTCTCCCATTTCCCCGTAGATTTTGGTAATGAGCTTGCTGGTGCCGGAATAGAAGAAAAAGCTTCCGTTATTGCCCGGGGTCAGGTTGGGAAATTCGGCTTTGATGGCCTGGTCCATCATGTCCAGGATTTCCGGATACATGGAGGAGTAAATCACCAGTTCTCCCTCGACGTCCTCATTGACGGCCAGCGCGGTACAGCCCGCGGACAGGGAAAGAACCAGGGCGAGCAGCAGGGAAACGAATTTTTTCATTTTTCCGCGTCCTCCTTGAAACATATAGGAAGGTGAATCACTGCATCCATCTTAGCATATTCTCAAAGGAAATTCAAGGAACCCCTTCCGGAATTTGATGTCCCTTCCGGAATTTGATGCGAAAAGCATGGCCCTGCCGGGGCAGGGCCATGCTTCACACATGCAGGGAAAAAGCCCGGAGGACCGCCGAGGCCGGCTTTCCGTAGGTGCAATAGCCGCTGTCGTCCATCCCGGCGGCTTCCGGGTAGAGACGGGTGGCGGACCAGTCCCACCAGCCTGTTCCGCGGACGAAGGGATGCTTTTCCAGGGCGTTTGTAAATGCGCGGTACCAGCGTTCCTGGGCCTCTGGACTGGTTTCCCCGCCAAAGCGCCAGTCGTTGGGGCGATACTCGCTCCTTTCCCGGGAAGGACAGCCGCACTCCATAAAAAGGAAAGGCTTTTCAAAGCGTTGCGCGGTGTTGCGGATGCGTTCCAGGTTTTCCTCCAAGGCGTCGATGGGATAGTAGCCAGAAGAGCTGATGACGTCCACGGCGTCCCACCACCGGACACGGTCTTCCTGGTATTTGTCGCAGTTGTAGGTCAGGGGGCCATGGTAGCGTTCGCGCACACGAGCGATCAGGTGCCGCCATTCCGCTTCCCTGTGGTCGGTGCCGATCATTTCGCAGCCGACGCAGAACAGATCAGCCCGGTTTTCTTCCGCCATGTCTGCCACGAGCAGCACATGCTCCTCCCAGGCGGGGAACCAGTCTCCCCAGCCGGGCTCGGTCGGAACGGGCTCGTCGGGGAAATGAATATAGGCCCGCCAGTATCCGTCCCGGCAGTTGACCATGGCCTTCAGGATCACCTTCAGGCCCAGAGCGCGGGCGTGCAGGCAGACGTTTCGTACGTCACTGGCGTCCATGACGAAGGGGGAGACCGAGTCGATCTGGGTGGAATAGGCGTGCTCCTGCCAGGCGCATACCGGAAGGATAACGGCGTTGCAGGAGGTAGTGCGGACCATCTCCTCCATGGACCATTTCCAGGCCTTACGGGCGGTAAATCCTTTTTTTTCGCAGAAGCCGAAGGTATAGGCGTTTAAAAAGCCGAGGGATCGAAATGGATCCATAGCCGTCCTCCTTGTTGGGATTAAGGGCAAAGCAGGAATGATCCGCGCAAGCTGCATAACGGCCGCGGGCAAGATCCGTCTGCCCGGAGCCATCTTACCATGAAAGCAGGAAAAAGGAAACAGGCCCCTCTTCTTTGCGTGACGGAGAACAAAAAAACCGGCCGCTCGGAAAGCGGCCGGGAGGGGAGGATCAGACGCTGAGGCTGGTTTCCATGATGCGGGCAGTGGCAAAATACATGCCGCCGGAAAGGACAAGAGCGATGAGCGCCTGCAAAAGGAAACGGGGTTGAATGGAGGTTACCGAGGAGGTCAGGGTCTGCTGCAGCCAGGAAACCAGGAAGGAGAGGGCCAGGAAGATCAGGAAGGCAATGATCCCGTTGCCTTTCTTTCCGTTCAAAAGGGCGGAGGAGATCACGTCCGCAAGGCATGCGGCGGTAACGGCGGAGAACCAGCTGGCGAGCAGGCCGATCGTGAAGGAAAGCATGTTGGGCACGTCCAGGGTCAATTCGCTGTTGATGGTCCTGAGCATGGAGCCGATGGCTTCCCAAAGCTCCTTCAGGCTGCCAGCCCGGGCAAAAAGCAGGGTGATATCCAGGGTGCCGAGGGCGAAGAAGCAGCCGCCGCAAAGAAGAAGGGAAAGGGCGTTTTCCAGGACCTTGGCACCCAGGATCCGGTAGCAGCTGTTGGGCGTCATGAACAGCATATAGCTCTGCTTGGTGTTCATATCCCGGTGGAGGGTCAGGATGGTGGCAAGGCCTGCCACCATGACGCCGCCCAGGGCCAGCATGGTCAGCAGAAAGATGGAAATCGCCAGCAGGTTCTCCTTGTTCAGGAAAAGCGCGGCAAGAAACGCGATCTCCGCCGCAGCGGTCAGCCCCAGCAGGGCCAGTTTGACGGAAAGGGTCTTCCTGAATTCGTATTTCAGCAGGTTTTTCATTTGGTTGCCTCCTCATGCCCGAAAATCGTGCGGTAGCGGTCGGCCATGGAGACCCCTTCGCGGGTGCGCAGGTCCTCCAGATCCGCCGTCTCGGCAAGACGGCCGGCCTTGATGAAAACAGCCTGATCGGCGATGGCTTCCATTTCCTCCACCAGGTGGCTGGAGAGGAGCAGAATGCGGTCGGGGGAAAACCTGGAAAGAATACAGCCCCGGATAGCGTCCCTGGCCAGAAGGTCGATGCCGTTGAAGGGCTCGTCCAGCATGTAAACGTGGGCATCCCGGGCAAGCGTCACGGCGATTTTGAGCTTTGCCATCATGCCGGAGGACAGCGTTGAGGTTTTCAAATCCTCCGTCAGTTCCATTTCCGCAAGCAGCCGGCCGTACTGCTCGGGGGAGTAATCTTCGAAGAAATCCCCATAGTATTTTCCGACATCCCGCACCGTCATCCAGGTATAAAAATAGGGCTCGGTGGACATGTAGGCGATCTTCTTGCGGCTTTCGATGCCGACGGGCGTTCCGTCGAACAGGATCTGTCCGGAGGTGGGCTTGACAAGTCCGGCGGCCATTTTCATCCAGGTGGTTTTGCCGCTCCCGTTGGGGCCCAGCATTGCGTAAATATGGCCCGGGGTCAGGCGGAGGGACACATTTTCCACCGCGGTTTTCGTTCCGTATTTTTTGGTCAGATCGATGCTTTCCAGCATATCAAAAATCCTCCTGCAGTTTATTGAGGGCTTCCTCCCGGGTAAAGCCCAGAAGAGAGAGCCTGGTCAGGTAGTCCTCGGCGGCCTTTCGCGCCATTTCGTCCCGGAGGGCCTTGACGCGCCCGGCGTCGGCGGTTACAAAGGTGCCCAGCCCCCGGCGGGTCTCGCAAAGCCCTTCCTTCTCCAGCTCCTGATAGACCCTGGCGGCAGTGTTCGGATTGATCGAGTAGGCCAGCGCCAGGTCCCTTGCGCCGGGCAGTTTCCCAGAGGGCGGGGACTTGCCGGTGACGATGTCCGTCTTAATCCGCGTCATCACCTGAAGCCAGATGGGGATGTTCGGATCGTACTGCATGCTGCCTCCTTCACACTGTGATTTAGTGCACTATGTGAATAGTACACTAATAAAGCGGATTTGTCAATCCCTTTTTCAAGGGTTTTTTTGTTTTTTTGTCAAATTGCTCTTTCCCGTCCCGTCGTATGCTATAATACTGAAAAACAAGGAAACGGAGCGGATACGTAGCATGTTGCAGGTGACCCTTCTTGGCACGGCGGCCCTTTATCCCTTGCCCCAGCGTGCATTGACAGCGGTATACCTTGCCTGCGGAGGCAGGGCGGTGCTGTTTGACTGCGGGGAAGGGACCCAGACTGCGGTGGTCCGCGCGGGGCTGAGCCTGATGAAGCTGGATCTGATCGCGCTGACCCATTATCACGGAGATCATTGCCTGGGCCTTCCGGGGCTCATGCAGACCCTGGGGAGCATGGACAGGAGCCGTCCTTTGTATGTGACCGGTCCGGAGGGCCTGGAGACCGCATTCGTGCCCATCGCGGCGCTTGCCGGGAGACTGCCCTATGAAGTCCGCCTGCTGCCTTCCCCTGGAGGGGGGCTGCGTCTTGAGACGCTGGACGGGGCATGGGGGCAGGGCGCGGTCCTGTCTTGTTTTCAAACAGAGCACAGGGTGCCGAGCCGGGGATATGTGTTTCGCCTGGAACGAAAGGGCCGATTCCTGCCGGAAAAGGCCGAGGCCCTGGGGATCCCCCGGGAACTGTGGGGACGATTGCAGCGGGGGGAGGAGGTGCGCCTGGGATCAAGGCTCTTTTCGCCCGGTCAGGTCCTCGGGGAGCCCCGGCGGGGGCTGAAGGCGGTGTTTTCCGGGGACACCGGGGAGTGCGCTGCCCTGACAGAGGCGGCGAAGGACGCGGACCTTCTGATCTGTGAGGCGACTTATGGGGAGAATGACCAGGCGGACCTGGCCGCGGAACGGGGTCACATGACCTTTGCCCAGGCGGCGAGGACCGCGGCGGAGGCCGGCGCCCGCAGGCTGTGGCTTGCGCATTATTCTCCGCGGATCGAGGACCCCGCGGCGTTCCTCCCGAATGCGCTGGAATGGTTTTCCAAAACCGTGTGCGGACAGGACGGTATGGGGACCGTTTTAAGGTTCGACGGGGAGTGAACCTGAGAGGCGTGCGCAATAACGCTTGGGAGCGGCGGGTCCAAGCAGGATCGTGCATTAAAAATGCGGTCCGTGGGAATCCGCTCCCGCACCTTTGGAACAGAATACAAAACGGGGAACGCATATGGATGGAAAAACCCTTCCGGTGGACTTATGGGCCGAGAAACATAAAAACGAGATCATCAGGGACCTGTTCAGACTGGTCCGGGTGCCAAGCGTATCCGATCCCGCGTCCGGGGTGAAGCCCTTTGGGAGGGAATGCATCAACGCCCTTGAAACCATGTATGCTTTGGCGGCCTCCAGGGGCTATGAGGCGCAGGACTTTGCCCATACCGTTGGACGGATCCGCTTCACCCCAAAATGGGAAAACCATCCCGAGGCAGGGATCTGGTGCCATCTGGACGTGGTGCCGGTGCCAAACCCGGAGGATTGGATCTATCCGCCTTTTTCCGGCACAATCGTGGAGGACAGGTACCTGATCGGCCGTGGGATCCAGGACAACAAGATGCCGGCCATCGCCGTGCTTTACTGTATGACCTATCTTTTGCAGAACGGCTGGGAACCACAGAAGAATTGGTGCCTCTACCTTGGGACCAGCGAGGAAAACGGCATGGAGGATGTGCGGTGGTTTATAAAGCACCACCGGTGCCCGGAACTGAGCCTGGTTCCCGACACGGGCTTTCCGGTCTGTATCGGCCAAAGAGGGTGCCAGATCCTCAGGTATTCCATTCCGGCGCCTCTTGACGAAGGGGAGACCCTTGCCTTCCGCTGCGGCTCGAACGTCTCTGTGACGCCGGAAAAGGTGACTGCGGTCTTTTCCGGTGGAGAGACGATCCGGACGCAAGGCCATGGCTTCCATATCGAACGGGCCGATGAGGACAATGCCGTCCTGCAGATGCTGGCGGCCCTTGAAGAACGGCTGCCGGAGGCCGGAAAGGCCCTTGAGCGGCTTTCAAGCCTTCTGTCCTCTCCGGAGAAAATGGGCATGGCCTTTGCGGATGCGGATTCCGGCGCCCTCAGCGCCAAACCGACGCAAATGGCCTGGGCTAACGGCAGACTCAGCGTGGACGTGTACTGCGTATTGCCGGTGACCGCGGATCCGGAGGCGCTTTTGAAGGCAGCCGTTCAAAGGGCCGGGGAGGCAGGCGCGGCCTGCGAAAGAGTGCTGATGCGTCCTCCCCGTCTTTTCAGGAAGGATCACCCCCTGGTGGACCTGCTGACCGGGGTGTACAGGGAAGTGACCGGGAACACGGAGGGCCCCTTCATCATGACCGGGGGGAATTACGCCTCTCTTTTGCCCAATGCCCTGGGGTTCGGGCCGGGGATGCCGGGGAGGGTGTTTCCGGAAAGCATTTTTCCGCAGGGGCATGGGGACTACCACCAGTGTGATGAAAGCGAGGACTGGGTACACATCGTCCGTTTCATGCAGATCTACGTCCGGGCGATCGAACGGCTGGACAGGATGGATACGTGGGACGGGGGAAACGGATGAACGGGAAAAACCGAAAGGCCCCGCAGACAGCGGCTTTGGACCGCTGGCCTGAGGGGCCTTTCAAATGAAAAAGGGAGGGGCGAGCCCCTCCCGGAATCGGTTCAAAAGAGGATCAGTCCAGGTTGCCGGGGAACACGCCGCGGTAGTTGCCGGCCTGGTAGGCGGCGCGGAATTCGTCGATCATTTCCTGCGCGCCGGAGTTGAGGATGTCTTCGATGCCGGCATCATACACAGCGTCGAATTCTTCCGCAGAGCAGCTGACCACAGCGGCCAGGAATTCGCCCTGCTTGCTCTTGATGGTGGAGCCGTAGTCGGTTTCGGCCTGGATGGCGACCGTGAAGGAGATCTGGGTCCAGGCATCGGTCAGCGCGTCCGCGTAGGAGGCGACCACGTCGTCTTCATAGCCGGCGAAGGGCAGGGCCAGGGCGGCGGCGTTCTTGGCGTCATCGCCGTAGCACAGGCCGTTGGAGATGAAGACGATGTCGCCGGCGTGCATCTTGTTCTCGTTGGGCACGGCGTCGGCGCTCTTGACGCCATAGGGGATGCCGTCCTCGGTGAGGCCTTCATAGTTGATGCCCTCGATGCCGTTCTGCATGGCGAACATGTTCTCGGGAACGGCGAGCCAATCCATGTACTTCATGGCGGCGATGGCGGTCTTTTCATCGGTGGTCAGGGGGATGATGACGCTCAGGCCGGCGGGAGCATAGATGTCATGCAGGGTCTTGCCGCCCAGGCTCTCGTTCTTGAAGGGGTTCACGGTGACCCAGTGTCCTTCGGGAACGTTCTTTTCAAGTTCGATCTGGTAGTTCTTGTCGGTGCGCCAGGGCTGGTCGGGCTGCTGGGAGAAGAAGCCGTTGTAGCCCATGATCAGGGCGGTGTCGTTGGCCTTGTCGTTGTCGGTCAGGGCGAAGGTCTCAGGCAGCAGGCCCTCGTGATACAGGGTGTTCAGCCAGCGGAAGCCCTCCTTGCTGCCGGGCAGCATTTCGGGGTTGCGGGCATAGGCGAACCAGTCTTCTTCGGTGACCTGGGAGAAATCGACCCAGGCGTCGGTGAAGCGGCGCACGTTGTACAGGGGATCCGGCGCATAGATGCCAAAGGAGAAGGGCATGGTGTTTTCACCGGCCAGCTGGGCTTCCTTGGCGGCGCGCAGATACGCGGTGAATTCCTCGACGTTGGTGGGCTTTTCCATGTTCAGGGCCTTCAGCCAGTCCTCACGGATGAAGTTGCCCACGTTGGCGCGGCTGATGCGGCGGGCAGGCAGATACCACTGCTCCTTGACACCGTCGCCGTCATGATCGCTCTGGCCGTAGCCGAGGAGTTCCTCGCCCAGGAAGGCCTTCAGGTTGGGGCCGTATTCGTTGAGCAGGTCGTCCAGCTGCCAAATGCCTTCGTCGTCGATGCACTGCTGCACCAGACTGCCGTTGTAGGTCAGGCAGATGTCGGGGGCGGTGCCGCCGGCGAGGGCGTTGGTCAGCAGGTCACCTTCGGTCCAGCGGGCGAAGGATACGAACTCCAGCTTGATGTGGTTGGGATCGCCGAAGTGCTCCTGGGCGTATTTGAGCTGCCAGCAGTTGGTCACATCAAAACCGGTGATCTCACGGTCATAGGTCTCTACCCGCAGGGTGATCCAGTCATCTTCTGCAAGGACAGAGCCGGTCATGCCCAGCAGCAGGGCCAAGGAAAGCAGGATAGCCAGTGCTTTTTTCATGATTCAGTCACTCCTTTTTTTATTTTCACCGTCCTCCTGGACGGCAGGATACGAGGAAACAGGGATACAGCGGGGACAAGGGGCGGTCTGTCAGCCCTTGACGGCACCGATGGTGACGCCGGCCACGAAGTAGCGCTGCACGAAGGGATAGACTACCAGGATGGGCAGGGTCGCGAAGATGATGGAGGCAGGCTCGATGGATTCGGAAATGTCCGTGGCCACCGTGGAGGACCCGCCTTCCATGGCGGCGATGTCCACCGCCTGGGAGCCCTTGATCAGGTGGTAAAGCTTGAGCTGCAGCGGCTGATAGGACTTGTTCTGGATATAATAGAGGGCGTCCTGGAAGCTGTTCCATTTGCCTACGGCGTAGAACAGGGTCAGCGTGGCCAGGGAAGCCATGGACAGGGGCAGGTAGACCTGCAGGAGGATCTGATAGTCGTTGGCCCCGTCGATGGTGGCCGCTTCTTCAAGCTCGTTGGGGAGCGCGGAGAAGAAGCTCTTGAGGATGATCATGTTGTAGGTGCTCAGCATGCCCGGCAGGATCAGGGACCAGGGGGAATCCAAGAGGCCCAGTTCCTTGATGTTGAGGTAGATCGGGATGGTGCCGCCGGAAAAGTACATGGTGAACAGGGCCAGAAAATTGAAGAACTTGCGGCCGGCCATGCGTTTTTTGGTCAGGGGATAGGCCATCAGGATGGTCATGACCATGGAAAAGGCCGTGTAAACCACGGTGATTCCGATGGTGAACCAAAGCGACCGCATCATGGCCGGATCCGAGAAGATGGCCTTGTAGGCGCGGGTATCCAGTTCCACCGGGAAGAAGGTGACCTTGCCGCTGAGGATCGCCGATTTGGAGGACAGGGAGGTGGCCGCCACGTTGACGAAAGGCAAAAGACAGGTCAGGCTGATCAGGATGATGATCAGGGCCAGGACGATCTGCGGGCCGGTCCAGATCCTGGTTTTCTTGACTTCCAGGGCAGGCTTGTTTTCCGTCTGCTTTTTCATATCGATCCCCCCTTACCAGATTCCGTCTTCGCCAAGCTTCTTGGATACGAAGTTGGCGCCGGAAATCAGCACCAGGCCCACCAGCGACTGGAACAGACCGACCGCTGTGGCGCGTTCGAACTTGTGGTTTTCGATACCGGTGCGGTAGACGAAGGTGGAAAGAACGTCGCAGAATTTGCGGACCTGGGCGTTGCCCAGGATCTGGGGCCGGTCGAAGGAGATGTTCATCATCTGGCCGACGTTCAGGATCAAAAGGACCACGATGGTGGAACGGATGCCCGGCAGGGTTACATGCCAGATCTGCTGAAGCTTGTTGGCCCCGTCGATGCGGGCCGCTTCAAACAATTCCATGTTGATGCCGGTGATGGCGGACAGGTACAGGATGGTGCCCCAGCCCATGCCCTGCCAGACGCCCACCAGGGTGTAGGTGAACTGCCAGTGGGGCCCGTCGGTCAGGAAGGGAATGCTTTTGTCGATCCAGCCCCATTTGAGCAGCGTCGCGTTGATGAGGCCGCTGTTGGGGGAGAAGATCTGCAGCACCATGCCGCCGATGATGATCCAGGACAGGAAATGCGGCAGGTAGAGCAGGGTCTGGGAAACCTTTTTGACGCCGGTGGAGCGAAGCTCGTTGAGCATGATGGCCAGGACGATGGGAACGGGGAACCCGGCGATCAGGCCCACGAAATTCAGGAACAGCGTGTTGCGCAGGGCGCTGGAGAAGTCCGACATTTTCATAACGAACCTGAAATTGTCCAGCCCCACCCAGGGACTGCCCCACATGCCTTTGAACAGGTTGTATTTTTCAAAGGCGACGATAATACCGATCATGGGCTTGTAGCAGAAGATCAGGTAAAACGCCACCGGCAGGATCAGCATCGTATACAGACGCCAGTCCCTTTTGAACCAACCCTTGTGTCTGCGCGGTTTTTTGGCAGCGGGTACATCCATTTGAATTCGCTCCTTTCGGCAAAAAAGAAATCGGAAAACAAAAGGGGGTATCGGACTTGCCCGGTCGGCACGCCGGATCCGGCGTGTTTTTCTTCTTTAACCATTTCTTTAGGACAATTATAACAAACGAGACTGGTCAAATCAATAGAAAAAATGCTTGATTTTATGTAAATCCTGCAATAACATGAAAAGCATCATGGAAAGAATGGTCGGTGTTTGGATGAAAAAACAGGAAGTCCTATTGTTTGAAGGCTTCAGCGGCATGGGAAACGGCAGGACGGATTATGAGGCTTTTCACGGCGTTGCCCCCCGCATGCTCAACTGGGGATCCCACTGCCACGATTTTTACGAATTTTACATTCATTTCCACGGCGGACACCAGATGTCCTACGAAAACCAGTTTTACGCCCTCGCGCCCTGTCAGCTCTTCGTGTTCCCGCCTTTTTCCATCCACGGCCTGGTGTGCCTGGAGGAGACGCTTAATTACGAAAGGGCCTTTCTGTACTGCTCCGCGGAGACGCTCAAGCGGGCGGGCTGCGGGCAGATGGACCTGGATTTTGCCTTCCGCGCGGCCCTTTCGGACAAGGGAAACGGGTTTCCGATGCGCCTGGAGGACGCACAGGTCTGCAGGGAGTGCCTTCGGAACATTCATGCCAACGAGCAGAAACGGACGCCCGAAGCGGAGTTCGAGAACTATTCCCTGATCCTCACTTTCCTGAACCGGGCGCTGAAGGCGGTCCGGGAAAAGGACGCGAAGCTGGCGCAGCAGATGCAGCCGGGCCCCATGATGCAGGTGATTTCATATATAAATGACCATTACAGGGAACCGCTGCAGCTTCGGGAGATCGCGGAAAAATTCAACTTGAGCCAGTCGGCCCTGAGCCATGATTTTGTCCGGTATACCAACCGGAGCGTATACAGCTATATCCTGTTCAGACGCATTTCCATGGCAAGGCAGCTGATCCTGGCGGGGGAGGCGCTTGGGGAGGTCTCCGAAATCTGCGGGTTTGCGGATTATTCCAATTTCCTTCGGAATTTCCGCAAATACACGGGCATGAGCCCCCGGGAATACCGGAACTATCCTTCGTCCGATGCGGAAAAAGCACAGGCGGGAGGAAAGGCGCCCTCCCGAAGGAAAGAGGAAACAGCGTCAAAGGGGAATCCCCCTGCGGAAGCGGAAGAATAAAAAAGCCGGGCAGGTCCACCATAAATGCAAAAAAAATACAGCGAAAGGGCTGTGCAGAGCCGCAAAGAAATGTATAATTATTCTAATGACGCATAGTATCCCTTTTCTGTGCCTGCGTCCTTTCCGGGGCGCGGACAGGAGAAGGAAAAGGCAAAGGAGGAAAAACCATGAAAAAAACGGCGGCTCTTCTTCTGTCCCTGGCGATGCTTCTTTCCATGGCGGGCTTCGTTCATGGAGACAGCCTTCCCACCTTTACGGAGCTGTATTCGAGCGAACTGCAGACCATCGATTATGTGGACAGCACCCTGACGGCCCTGACCACCTTTGCGATGAATACGCAGCTGGGCCTGGTTTATTTTGACAATTTCGGCCTGCTCAGGCCCGGCGTGGCTGAGAACTGGTCCATCTCTGCGGACGGGACGGTGTATACCTTCTATCTCCGCCAGGATATCCCCTGGGTGGATTACCGCGGGAACAAAGCGGGCAATGTGACCGCGCACGATTTTGTGACCGCGGCAAAGCACATTCTGAATCCGGACGATCCCAAATCCGTGGCCAACACCCTTTACAACAACCTGGTGGGCGCCAAGGATTATTATGACAAAGTGACGGACGACTTTTCCACCGTGGGCATCAAAGCCCTGGACGACTATACCCTCCAGTATACGCTGCTTGGCCCCAGCGCGTACTTCATGCGGATGCTTGGCAACAACGTCTGGTATCCTGTGCCCACGGACTTTTACAGCGAGCACGCGGAAACCTACGGCACCAGCTGCGAGGATCTTTTGTACAACGGCGCTTACTACTGCGCCAGCTATGAATACGAATACGAGCGGGTGCTTGAGAAGAACCCCTATTATCTCAACGCGGACAAAATCTCCATCGGAACGGTGATCTACCGTTACAACAAGGAAGCGACCGCCAACGGCGCTGAACTGTTCCTGCGGGGCGATACCGACAAGGTTTCCCTGACCAACGACATCGCCAAGGAATGGATGGAGGACGCCTCCAGGAGCGACAAATACTGCACGGCCCCCCAGAACAACATGTCTTACTGGATCGCCTTCAACTTCGATCCCCAGTTTGAGGCCGAATTCGAGCCGGACGCCTGGCGCGTGGCGGTCAACAACGTCAACTTCCGCAAATCCATTTTCTACGGGTTCAACAGCCATACTTACAACGCAGTCCTGAACCAGTGGAATTACGCGGAGAACACCCTGACTACCTTCAGCCGGCCGGACCTTGTGACGGTGGGCGCCCTGGACTATCTGCAATTGAGCGGCCTGGAAGAGTACTATGACCAGGATCTGCTGTTCAACGAGGAAAAGGCCCTGGAATACAAGGCCGCTGCGCTGAAAGACCTGGAGGGCAAGGTGACCTTCCCCGTGAAGGTCAAGGTGACCTACAACACCTCCGGCAGCACCTCCACCCGTTACCAGGTCCTTGAGCAGCAGCTGGAAAAGACCCTCGGCAGCGACTACATCGACCTGATCCTTGCTCCCTACAGCGGCTCGAGCTTCAACAGCGACGTACGCAATACCGGCGACTGGGCCATGCTTGAATTGGGCTGGGGCCCGGACTACGCGGATCCCATGAGCCAGTTTGACCCGATCCTGAAAGAGTCCATCGGCAAGAACTGGGGCAAGGTCTACCTGGCGCAGGAATACTATGACGAGGCGCTGGGGTACGGCGATGTGGAAAAGAAGGCCCTGGAGGCCAACGCCATCACCGGTGATTTCGACCTGCGCTATACCACCTTCGCGGAAGCGGAAAAGCTTTTGCTGGATGAAGCGCTGGTGGTCCCCTGCTATCGCGGCGGAGGCGGATTCCAGGCGACCCGCATCGTGCCCTTCACCCAGGTGACCGGTCAAATGGGCGACGGCGGCGCCAGAAACGCCATTACCCTGGCGGCACTTTCGGATCACCCCATCAGCGAGGAAGAGTACAAGGCCCTTCGGGAACAGTATCTGATTGACCGTACGGCGGCTCGCGCGGCGTATGTGGAGGAAAGCGCAGGCTATCAGATCCCCGAGAAATAAGGCCTGATTTCCTTGGAAAACAGGACCCAATCCCCTGCGAGGGCCCCGGCGCGTACGGGGGCACCGCGGAGAACGGGGTTCGGAGGGGCATGGTTCGCTGTCGGCGGCTGCCGATGAACGGGACCATGCCCCTTTGCGCCGCTCCGGCAGGTCGACGGATGAGAGGACAAGCATGATCAAATACATTCTGAAACGGCTTCTGCAGTCCCTTCTGACCCTGTTCATCATCGCAACCGTGGTCTTCTTTTTGATGCGGCTGATGCCGGAGGAAGGCTATTTTGGCGAAAAATACGACAAAATGGATCCGGAACAGATCGAAGCCGAGCTGACGGCCATGGGCCTTCGGGACCCGATCCCGGTGCAGCTGTGGCGGTTCTACGGGTCCCTGCTGCGGCTGGATTTCGGCAAATCCATCACGGTCCGCCCCAAGGTGGCCATCGCGAAAATCATTTCCCAAAAGGCGCCCTATTCCATCCGCTTCGGGCTCTGCTCCGTGGCCATTTCCTTGTTGGTGGGCATCCCGATGGGAACGGTGATGGCCCTTTTCAAAAAGAAGATACCGGACAAGCTGGGGAACATGTACATCATTTTCATCCACGCGGTGCCGGCGGCCGTGTATTATCTTTTCATCCAGCTGTATGTTACGGACATCTTGCATCTGCCCATCCTTTATAATGAAAGGGATCCCGTCTCCCAGTGGCTTCCGATGATCAGCATGTCCCTGGGCGGGACCGCTTCGTACGCCATGTGGACGCGGCGGTATGTGGTGGACCAGATGAACCGGGATTATGTCAAGTTTGCCAGGGCCAAAGGAGTCTCCGAGGGAGGGATCACGTTTGGGCATATGCTGCGCAACGCCCTGGTGCCCATGGCCCAGAACCTGCCTGCGACGATCCTCCTGACCATTTCCGGTTCCATCTACATCGAATCGCTGTATTCGATCCCGGGCATGGGCAATCTGCTGCTTTCCGCCATCAGCCGGCAGGACAATCCCCTGGTCCAGGCCCTGGTGCTGATCTATTCCAGCCTGGGGATCTTTGGGCTTCTCCTTGGGGACCTGCTGATGGTCCTGTGTGATCCCAGAATCAAGCTGGTAAGGGAAAAGGAGGACCGCTGATGAGGAAAGTCGATCGCGTCGAAGAAAACATCAGTGAGGAGATCAAGCGTCTGGGCGGGGAAACGGAAGCCTTCTCCAGGGCCCCATACGATGCCGTCAGCGCCGAAAGCGGCGGATATACGGATTATTCCTACTGGCGCTCCACCCTCAAAGCCTTCCGGACAAACAAGGCGGCCATGTTCTGCCTGTGCCTGCTGGTCCTGCTGCTTTCGTTCACGGTGATCCAGCCGCTTTTGCCCAACCAGCACGGGGATACCCAGATCCACTGGCTCGAAAACGGCCAGACGGACCGCAATCACCTGCCGGACGACAAGTTTATCTTCGGGACCAACTCCATTGGCCAGGACCTGTGGGCCCGGGTCTGGAGCGGGACGAGGACGAGCCTGTTCATAGGCCTGTGCGTGGCCGCGTGCAACGCGGCGATCGGCATCCTGGTGGGGGCTCTGTGGGGATATGTCCGCTCCCTGGACCGGTTCCTGACGGAGGTCTACAACGTCATCCACAATATCCCGAGGAACATTATCCTGATCCTTGTCTCCTACCTGGTCAAACCGGGCGTCGGGACCATCATTTTCGCCATGTGCGTGACCGGCTGGCTGCCCATGGCCCGGTTCATCCGCAACCAGATCGTGACCATCCGGGACCTGGAATACAACCTGGCCAGCCGCTGCCTTGGCACCCCCACGGGCAGGGTGATCACCAAGAACCTTTTGCCTTATCTGGTATCCGTCATCACCCTCCGGGTGGCCCTGGCGGTGCCCTCTGCCATCGGCAGCGAGGTGTTTCTGACCTATATCGGCCTGGGCCTGCCCGTGACCATCCCATCCCTTGGCAACCTGATCAACGAGGGCCGGGCGGTAATGATGGCGGCTTCATCCAGATACCAGCTGATCTTTCCGGCCATCGTGCTGTCGGTCATCACGATCTCCTTCTATGTGATCGGCAATTCCTTTGCGGACGCTGCCGATCCCAGGAACCATGTATAAGGAGGACAGGATGGAAGAAAAAGAAGTGATTCTGTCCGTAAAAGACCTGGAGATCCAGTTCAGCCTCCGGGGCCAGGTGCTGACAGCGATCCGGGATGTGTCCCTGGACGTATACAAGGGGGAAAGCCTCGCCATTGTCGGGGAATCCGGTTCCGGCAAGTCGGTATTCACCAAATCCTTTATGGGCATGCTGGATAAAAACGGAAGGGTGACCAGAGGCCAGATCCTGTACAAGGGGAAGGACCTGGCCAAATACAAAACCAGCAAGGAATGGCGGGAGATCCGCGGCAAGGAGATCGCCATGGTGTTTCAGGACCCCATGACCTCCCTGAACCCGCTCAAAACCGTTGGAAAGCAGATCCGGGAGGCCATTGAGCTGCACCAGGGACTGCATGGCCGGGCCGCGAAGGAAAAGACCCTGGAGTACCTCAGGGACGTGGACATTCCCTTGCCGGAGATGCGCTACAAGCAGTATCCGCACGAATTTTCAGGGGGGATGCGGCAGCGGGCCGTGATCGCGACGGCCATGGCCTGCAACCCGGAGATCCTGATCTGCGACGAACCCACAACGGCCCTGGATGTGACCATTCAGGCACAGATCATCGAGCTGCTGAGGGAAATGCAGAAAAAGTACGCCCTGACCATCATCTATATTACCCATGACCTGGGCGTGGTGGCCAAGGTGGCAGACCGGGTGGCCGTCATGTACGCCGGCGACATTGTGGAGATCGGCACCAGCAACGAGGTGTTTTACAACGCGAAGCATCCCTATACCTGGGCGCTGCTGTCCTCCCTGCCGCAGCTTGGGGTCAAAGGGGAGCCTCTGTACGCCATCAACGGGACCCCGCCGAACCTTTTCAGGGAGATCAAGGGGGATGCCTACGCGCCCCGCAATCCCTATGCCCTGAAGATCGACTATGAGGCAAGACCGCCGTATTTCCAGATAAGCGAGACCCACAAGGCCCGTACCTGGCTGCTGGACGGGCGCGCGCCCCATACCGCGCCGCCGGCCGCCATCGAACGGATGCTGTCCAAATGGAAGGAGGTGGGGACGCTTGAGCGCGGAAGCGAAACAGAAAATCCTTGAGGTTCGGGACATCCATGTGGTTTTCGGAAAGGGCCGGCGGAAATTCGAGGCGATCAAAGGGGTTTCCTTTGACATCTACAAGGGGGAGACCTTTGGCCTGGTCGGCGAATCCGGTTCCGGGAAGACCACCATCGGACGGGCCATCATCCGGATCAACCCCATCACCTCGGGGGAGATCCTCTATCATGGCAAACGGATCAGCGGCCGGATCGACCGTGAAACGAACCGGACGCTGATCAGGAACATCCAGATGATCTTTCAGGATCCCATGGCTTCCCTCAACGAGCGGGCGAAGGTGGATTACATCGTTTCAGAAGGGCTGTACAACATCAAGGGCTTCAGCACGGAGGAGGAACGCCGGCAGAAGGTCCGCAAGGCCATGCTGGACGTGGGACTTCCGCCGGAATTCGCCACACGCTTCCCCCATGAGTTCTCGGGAGGCCAGCGTCAGCGCATCGGCATCGCAAGAACGCTGATCATGAATCCGGAACTGGTCATCGCGGACGAGCCCATCTCCGCCCTGGACGTGTCCATCCGGGCCCAGGTGCTGAACTTGCTGATGGAGCTGCAGAAGCAATACGGGCTGACCTATCTGTTTATCGCCCACGATCTTTCCATCATGCGGTTCATCACGAACCGTCTCGCCGTGATCTACAAAGGCAAGATCGTGGAACTCGGGGAAACGGAGGAGATCTTCAAAAACCCGCTGCATCCCTATACCCGCGCCCTGATCTCCGCGATCCCGCAGCCGGATCCCCTGACCGAAAGGGACAGAAAGGTGTACCGGTACGACCCTTCGGTGCATTCCTATGGGCAACGGGCTCCGGAATGGCTTCGAGCGGGGGAAAACCATTTTGTGCTCGCGACCCCGGAAGAACTGGAGGCCTGGGGGAAGGAAGCGCTCCGGGGATAGGGGGATGCCTGAGGACCCCCGGACGGGAAAAAGAAACAAAAACGGCGCTGTCCCCGCTGAACGCTCCGGAAGGACGCGGGCGGGCGGACAGGGAACCAGACGAACGGAGGAAAGCATATGCTGTTGGGCGGAACGGTAGCGGGCTATGACGGCAGCGTCCGGGATTGGGAGAGGCTGCTGGCGTTATCCGGTTTCAGGGCGGTGACGGCCCCCTTCAATTACAAGACCCCGGAGGACACCATCCGGGAGTTCTGCGCGGCGGCCAAACGGCAGAATGCCGTGATCGCCGAAGCGGGCGTATGGAACAATCCCCTGGACCCGGACGGGGAAAAGGCTGCGGCGGCGATGGCCTACGCCAAGGAACAGCTGGCCCTGGCGGACAGATGGGGGATCCCCTGCTGCGTCAACATCGTGGGCAGCGCCGGCGGCGCGGCCTGGGACGGAGCGGATCGGAACAATTATACAGAGGAGACCTATGAACGCATTGTCCAAAGCATCCGGGAGATCCTGGATGAGGTGCAGCCAAAGCGGGCCTTTTACTGCATCGAGCCCATGCCCTGGATGATCCCGGACGGACCGGACGAGTACCTTGCCCTGATCAGGGACGTGGACCGGAAGCAGTTTGCCGTACACATGGACTTTGTCAACATGATCAACAGCCCAAGACGCGCCCTGGCGCCCGAACGGTTTATCCGGGAGTGTTTCGAAAAGCTGGGTCCCTACATCAAAAGCACGCATATCAAGGACAGCAGGCTTCATCCGACCAGGCTGACGGCCATTTTGGAGGAATGCTCCCCGGGGGAGGGAAGCCTGGATTTCAGGGAGGTCCTGTCCATTATCGACCGGTACCTGCCCAAGGACGCGCCGGTGCTCCTGGAGCACATGCGCACCTTTGAAGAATACCGGAAGGCCTATGCCGTCCTGGAGGAGCAGGCCGGGCTTGCAGGTGTCGCAATCCGATAAAACGACCGCGGGCACGCTGTGTGTCCGGGGAAGAGGCATACGATGTATCAGGTAAAAGGAAAGTGGGCGCTGATCACCGGGGCGTCCAGAGGGATCGGATATCTGACGGCCCGGTTTATGGCGGAGCAGGGCTGCAACCTGATCCTGCACAGCCGGAAGGCGGCGCATACGGAGAAGGTCCTTGCCGAGGTACGGGCCATGGGGGTGGAGGCACGCGCGGTCTTTGCAGACCTGAACGACCTGAAGGACGTGGAAAGAATGCTCCGGGAGATCGACGCGATGGGGATGGACGTGGACATCGTCCTGAACAACGCCGGCCTTCAGATCGCCTACCGGACGGCCTGGCTGGAGACTCCTCCGGAGGATTATTCGGTCAGTTTCAACGTCAACACCATCGCGCCGATGATGATCTGCTACCATTTCCTGCCGGGGATGATCCGGCGGGGAAGCGGCAGGATCGTCAATACCACCAGCGGGATCCGTCTGGAGCCCCAGCAGGCGGGGTATTCCGCCAGCAAGGCTGCGCTGGACAAGGTGACCATTGATTTGGGTTCCACGGTCGAGGGAACGGATGTGCTGATCAACCTGACGGACCCGGGCTGGTGCAGGACGGATCTTGGCGGCCCCCATGCCCCCAACGCGCCGGAAAGCGCGATCCCCGGCATCGTCGCCGGGGTGTTCGTGGACGACGGAAAATCCGGCCGGTTCCTGGGCGCCCAGCATTTCGCGGGGCTGACCCTGGAGGAAACCGTCCGGAAGGCCGAACGGGAGTTTGACAGCCCCTATGGGAAATAAGCGTCAAGAAACCGCACGCATTCGCCCCGCCGGGATTTGACAAGGCGGGGCGAATGCTGTATCCTTATATCCATAGAAAGCATCCATAGGGGCGGCCGCAAGCGTAAGGTGTGGACGCGCGTTCTTCTTTCGGTTCGGCCGCGGGTTTCAAGGAGGGACATGGGTATGAGGAAAACGGTGAGCCTTTTTCTGTCTCTGCTGCTGGCGTTTCTTCCCCTTTTCGGGACGTATGGAGAAGAGGCCGCCCCATCTGAGGAGGGGGTGAACCGCTTGACGTTTTACTGGAACGGGAACGGCACGGACCTGGCCAAATGCGATATGTGGATCTGGATGCCTGGGGCGGAGGGACACGGCTATTTGTTTGAGGAATGTCCTTACGGCGGGAAGGTGTCCCTGGAGGTGCCAAAAGGGGTGGATCAGGTGGGCTTTATTGTGCGGACCGGCTGCTCCGACCCGGGAGGAAGCGCCTGGGGGAACGCATCCAAGGACTATGAGGCGGACCGGTTTGCGCTTGTAACGGGCGCAAACTGCGAGATCTACCTGCGCAGCGGCGAAGGAGACCAGTATACCAGCGCCGACGGGGGACAGACCCTGGAGGCGATCCGGGAGTTTACCCTGGCGGCCATTCAGTCCACCCGCGAGATCCGGTATACGGTATCCCCCTCGGTGCGCCTGACCGGGACGGCGCAGGTCAGGGTATACTGCGACGGGGAAGAAGTAGGCGTTGAAAAAATATCGAGCCTGAACAACAAGGTGATCACCGGGGTTGTGACGGTGGACAGGGATGTGGATCTGACGAAAAAGTGGGAAATGGAAATCGAAGGCTACGGCAGGACCGTATGCGTGCCGACCGCGGTTTTTGATACCGCCGAATTCAGGGAGAGCTGTCTTTATGACGGGAACGACCTGGGGGCCACGCTCCATGGGGAGGAAACCACCTTCAAGGTCTGGGCCCCGACGGCGGACAGGGTACAGCTGAACCTGTTTGAAGCAGGGGACGGCGTGCCTGCCTATGCCCGGATGGATATGGAGCGGGGGGAGAAGGGGGTCTGGACGCTGACCGCGCCCTGCGGGAGCGGGACCTATTATACCTATTCGGTCACAACGGCCTTGGGCACCCAGGAGGCGGTGGACCCTTACGCGCGGGCGGCCGGGGTGAACGGGGACAGAGGCATGGTGGTGGACCTTGCATCCACGGACCCGGAGGGCTTCCGGGAGGAAGGGTTCGAGCCGGCCATCCGGACCTATCGGGACGCGGTGGTTTGGGAGGTCCATGTCCGGGACTTTTCCATAGCGGATCCCATGTCCGCGTACCCGGGCAAGTACCTGGCCTTCACCGAGACGGGACATGTCAACGCCGCGGGGGAGAAAATCGGCGTGGATTATTTAAAGGACCTGGGGGTCACCCACGTCCATCTTCAGCCGGTGTTTGACTATGCCACGGTGGATGAGGCGGCTCAGGAAAAGGCACAGTACAACTGGGGCTACGACCCCAAGAATTACAACGTGCCGGAGGGCAGCTATTCCACGGATCCTTTTCATGGGGAAACGCGGATCTGCGAGTTCAAGCGGATGGTGCAGGCCCTTCACCGGGCCGGTATCGGTGTGGTGATGGACGTGGTGTACAATCATACCTGGTCCCTGGATTCGGCCCTGAACCGCATTGTGCCCTATTACTATTACCGGTGGCAGCAGAACGGGGATCCCTCGAACGGTTCGGGGTGCGGGAACGAGACCGCATCCGAGCGGGAAATGTTCAGGAAATACATGGTGGACAGCGTCCTGTATTGGCTGGAGGAGTACCGTGTGGACGGGTTCCGTTTTGACCTGATGGCATTGCATGACCTGGAGACCATGCAGGCCATCGAACAGGCGGTGCACGAGAAGGCGCCCAAGACGCTTTTGTACGGGGAAGGCTGGACCGGAGGCACCTCGGCGCTGAAGGCGAACCGTCAGACCAGCCAGACCAACCTGAAATATCTTTCGGCCACGCAGGGCGCGGCCGGAGGCATCGCGGTGTTCAACGACGTCATCCGGGACGGCCTGAAGGGCAGCGTTTTTGGCAGGACGGACCGGGGCTACATCAGCGGAGCGGTCAACAAGACCACGGCGGCCCGCGTCGTATTCGGCCTGACCGGCGCTTCCTCGTCCGGGGCGGCCTGGAAGGCCCAGGATGCCATGGTGGTCAATTACATGTCCTCCCATGACAACCACACCCTCTGGGACAAGCTGGCGCTGTCCAATCCGGACGCGTCCGACGCGGCAAGGGCGTCCATGGTCCGTCTGGGGGCCGGGGCGGTGATGCTGTCCCAGGGCATGGTGTTTTTCCTGGCAGGGGAGGAGATGCTCCGCACCAAGCTGGGAGAGGAAAACAGTTATAAAAGCCCGGACAGCGTCAATCACCTGGATTGGGAGTCGCTGGAAACCGGAAGCCTCGCCAAAGAAACGTCGGAGTATTACCGGCAGCTGATCAGGATGCGTAAAGAAAACACCTTCCTGACGGATCCGGATATCCTCGCGGATTGCGAGATCCTTTCAGGACAGGTGATCCATGTGCGCTATCTGCGGGGGGACCGCCTTGAGGGGGAGGCCTGGCTGAATCCGAACCCGGCGCCCTTCAGCGCGGAGATGGGCTTGGAAAACGGCAGGGTGCTTTTGAAGGGGGAGGACTTCCCAAGGGAGGAACGCGTCAGCCGTGGGCAGCAGGTCCTGATCCCCGCGGGATGCATCCTGGTGACCAAAGCGGAATAAGCCCCTAACGGGGCTTATTCTCTATCCCGGGGCCGGGTCAGACGGGACACCAGGATGCTGATCTCATACAACAGGCACAGGGGGACGCCCAAAGCGATCTGGGAAACCACGTCCGGCGGAGTCAGCAGGGCAGCCAGGAAGAAAATGGCCAGGATCACATACTTGCGTTTGGAGGCCAGCATCCGATGGTCCGTCCAGCCCATGCGGGTGGTCAGATACAGCGCGATGGGAAGCTGGAAGGCGAGCCCAAAGGGGATAATGAACCCGAACAGGAAGCCGACATACTTGTCAATGGATAAAAGCGGGGTCGCCAGCTGTTCGCCCGCCACCAGGAAAAAGTCCACGGCAAGGGCGTAAACGCCCAGATAGCAGAAGGTGATCCCGGCCAGGAAAAGCAAAAGCGCCAGAAAGAACAGAAGACGGAACTGGCGATTTTCCTTGGGGTACAGGGCGGGCTTGATGAAGCCCCAGACCTGCCAGACGATGACAGGACTGGCCAGAACCACGGCCGCGATCAGGGCCACTTTGAACTTGGTCACCAGCGCCTCGGACATGGCGGTGTAGATGATCTGTACGCCCCGGGCCTGGATGGGGCCGATGATCCAGTTCATCAGGGGATCAATGGCCAAATAGAAGACCAACAGGAAGGCCGCCGCGACGGCGGCGGCGGAAATGACCAGCACCTTGCGAAGCGCCAGCAAATGGGAAAGCAGCGAGGCGCGCGCTTCCGCGGGGGAAGAAGCCTCCTCCGGTGTGGAGACTTCCGGGGAAAGATTGTCCTGTTTCATTTTCAGGCCTTGTCATCCCCGTCATTTTCCTGTTGGGGATCGTCGTCCTTGACTTCTTTTTTGAAATCCTTGATGCTTTTTCCCAGGGCTTTTCCGACCCCGCCAAGCTTTCCCGCCCCGAACAGGACCAGGGCAAGAACGACAAGCAGCAAAATCTCAGTGGTTCCAAGACGCATCGTGTATTCCTCCTAAACCGGATCAGGGTTTTTTGACGCCTGATTCTTTTTTGATTTCGTCCAGGTTCTTTTTCAATTCCTTGGAGGCGGTCTTCAGGTCCGCGGAGAGGTCGCTTTCCCGGAGGGTGCTGTCGATCTCCTTCTGGACGGATTGGGTCTCCTCCATGATCTCGTCCAGGCCCAGTTCGTCCCGGACCTCCCGGATCATACGGCGGATGTATTTGACGCACCGGCCAAGCCAGCGGGCCACCTTGGGAAGATCCTTTGGACCCACCACCAGGAAGGCGACAAGCAGCAGCAGGATCAGCTCAGCAAAACCGATATTGAACACGCGGCCGCCTCCTTTCGGAAACCATTATAAACAAACCCGGAAGGTTTTTCAAGGGATAAAGCGCGGACGCCTTCCAGGACGGTGGAGTTAGTGTAAAGTAGTTCTGGGAGAATTGAGTTATCAGGGGAACGTAGAAGAA
>CAMJUL010000021.1 GCA_946408995.1 uncultured Clostridia bacterium
GTACGCACGGTGCGGTGAGAGGACGGGGGCTAATCACCCCCTCCTACTCGATCAGAGGAAGGATCCCCCCCCCGAACACCTGCACGGTTTCCCCCGTCAGGCTGAGTTTCCCTCCGATCGGACGGCCGGATCCCCGCCGGGCCGCCTGCCCGGGATGTCCTTCCCTTTGCCGCAGCGGCCGCTGCGTTTGCCCGCGGCCCTGGCTGCCAGGGCCATCCTGATCTTCACCCGGCTGCGCTGCGGCGGATCCCTTTGGGGCGGCGGTCATCGGCATCGTATGCGGTGCGGCTGCGGTACTGTCGGTGGAATGCTTTGACCGGAAGGCCCGGATCGACGGCCCGGCTGGCGTCCTCTCCGCGCACGGGGCCTGCGATTTTCCCGGCACGCTCCTGACCGGCTGTTTCGTCACGGGCGTGATCCCCCCGAAGGGGCATTTCTGCAGCGGGGGCTGAGGTTCCTGGCCATCCAGGTCTTTGGGGCCGTCAGCACCATTGCCTGGGCCGGAGCAGCGGTCACGGCGGTGTTCCTGCTGATCAAAGTGCTTTGCGTTCCGGAAGCAAAAAAAAGGCGGGAGCCGTCATGGGCCCCCGCCTGTCGGCTGCCGTTTCAGGCTTTGCTGCCGCGACGGTTGAAGATCACGTTCACCAGGATGCCCAAAATGAGGCCGGTGGCGATGGAGGAAATCTGGATGGGGCCGAAGTTCAGCGTCAGGCCGCCGATGCCGCACACGAGGATCGCGGCCACCACAAACAGGTTGCGGTTGTCGTTCAGGTCTACGGGCTGGAGCATCTTCAGGCCGGATACAGCGATGAAGCCATACAGGGCGATGCACACGCCGCCGACGATGCAGGAGGGGATGGAATTGACAAAGCAGACGAAGGGATCAAAGAAGGAGAGCAGGATGCAGTACACCGCCGCGATGGCGATGGTGGAGATGGATGCGTTGCCGGTGATGGCGACGCATCCCACGGATTCGCCGTAGGTGGTGTTGGGGCAGCCGCCAAAGAAGGATCCGACGATGGAGCCGGCGCCGTCGCCAAGCAGCGTGCGGTCCAAGCCGGGGTCGGTGATCAGGTCCTTTTCGATGATGGAGGACAGGTTCTTGTGGTCGGCAATGTGTTCGGCCAGGGTAACGAAGGCCACCGGGGCGAACAAAAGGAAAATGCTGACCACATCCCCGAAGGAGCTGATGAGGCTTGCGCTGGCGGGCAGGACCGGGTCGTTCTCATAGACGCCGAACATGCCAAGGAAGGTGAACCGGGGCACTCGGAAGAGCCCCATGCCGTCAAAGGCGCTGAGATTCACCAGCTGAAGGGCCTCGCTGCCCGTGGCGCGGCCGATCAGGGTCAGCACCAGCGCGATAACATAGGCGCCCAGGATCCCGACGATGAAGGGGATCATCTTCAGGCCCTTGCTGCCCTTGACGCTGGCCCAGACGGTGATAAAGAAGGCGATCAGGCCCACCAGGATGCTGACCAGGCTATAGCTGCTTGAGGCGGTGTTGTTGAGGTTGCTGACGGCGCTGCCGCACAGGCTCAGACCGATCAGGGCCACGGTGGGGCCGATGACCACGGGGGGAAGCAGCCGGTTGACCCAGGCGGAGCCGGTCTTTTTGATGATCAGGGCGATGACAAGATACACCGCGCCGGCGAACACGGCGCCCAGGAAGATGCCCAGGAAGCCGAAGGCGACCGCGCCTGAAAGCGGGGCGATGAAGGCGAAGGAGGAGCCCAGGAAGACGGGGCTCTTCTGACGGGTGGCGACAAACAGATAGAACAGCGTCCCGAAGCCCGCACCGCACAGCGCGGCGGGCTGGCTCATGTATGCGCCGGTCGGGTCCACGAGGACGGGCACCAGGAGGGTGGCGGCCATGATGGCCAGCAGCTGCTGGAAGGCGTACACCAGGTTTTTCTTCAGCGGGGGACGGTCGTTGGTGTTGTAGACGAGCTTCATGCGAAACCTCCTTGCTTCTGGTCCGGAGAGCAGGCCCCGGGGGTCCGGCCCGGGACGGAAGCGTCCCGGGCTCATGGGGGTCTTTTATGTCAACCGGCCTTCGGGCCGGGCTGACGCGGGATCGGACAGGTCATACAGAACGGCGCCGTCTGTGCCGTCCACTTCCTTCAGGCGGACGCTGACCCGCTCATGGCGGGCGGTGGGGATGTTTTTGCCCACAAAATCCGGGCGGATGGGCAATTCCCGGTGGCCCCGGTCAAAGAGCGCGCACAGCAGGATGCGCTTGGCGCGGCCCTGGCGCAGGACCGCCTCCATGGCGGCCCGGGCCGTCCGCCCGGTGTAAATAACGTCGTCCACCAGCAATACGTTTCGGCCCAGCACCCCGCCGGGGATGCGTGCGTCCTCCACCAGCGGCTCCTGGGCGACGGGGGTCAGGTCGTCCCGGTAGAGGGAAATGTCCACCTCCCCCACGGGCAGGCGCACCCCCTCGAACAGGGCGATGTTTTCTCCAAGGCGCCTTGCCAGGGGAACGCCCCGGCGGCGGATGCCCACAAGGACGGTGTTCTCCAGGTCCTCGGTCTGCTCGATGATCTCGTGGGCGATGCGGGCCAGGGTCCGCTGCATGGTTTTTTCATCCATCAGGCGGGCTTTGACGGGGGGAATAGTCATGAAGGACCTCCTGCTTGGGCCGGAAGGGGACGGGGAGGGCCGCCGGCATGGAAAAACGCCTCTCCGTTTCCAGAGAGGCGCACGTCAATACGGACAGGGATCCCCCGGGCCGCGGCGCTTTTTCCGCCTCTCTGTGCTGGAATTAAAAGCAGTCGGCTGACCGGGGCAAAGTATACCATGGATGGAAAGGTTTGTAAAGCCTCTTGTTTGGTCCCGTCAGAGGACCCCCGGGACAAGCTCGGTCAAAAAGACGGCGGCGCAGGCGCAGGCCGCCACCAGCAGGAGGGACTTGGTCCGGAAGGAAAGCAGGATCATCACCCCGAAGCCCACGAGGGCGGAGACAACGCTCCCGGTCTCGGACAGGATGGCGGGGAAGGTCATCACGCTGAGGGTGACGTAGGGCATGTAATACAGAAAGGACCGGAGAAAGACGCTGGTGAACCTGCGCCTGATCAGCGTCAGGGGCAGCATGCGGATAAGGTAGGTGACCCCTGCCATCACCAGGATATACAGGTATACGCTTTTTCCGCCGCTCATTTCGCCCCCTCCTCTTCTTCCCGGACCGGGAACAAAAGCGCGAAGGCGCAGGAAAGGGCCACCGCCAGCAGGATGATGCGGAAACCGGAGGTGACGTAGGGCAGGAGCACCGTAAAGGCCCAGGAGCACAGCATGGAAAGGGGGACCAGAAGGGCCAGGCGCCGGTCTTTGACGGTGGGCGGCAGGACGACGCCCATGAACATGGCGTACAGCGCTACCCCCAGGGCGCGGCGGATGGCGTCGGGCAAAAGCGCGCCGGCAAAGGCGCCCACCGCCGTACCGCCCACCCATCCGGGCACGGCCAGCAGCGTGACCCCTACCGTGTAGGTCCACTCCAGGGGCCAGGGCCGCAGGATGGAGACCCCGAAAATTTCGTCCGTGACGCCGTAGGCCATCAGGCACCGGGCCCCCAGGGAGGTCTCCGGCCTCAGCCGCTGGCTGAGGGCGCTGGACATCAAAAGGTACCGCAGGTTGATCAGCAGGGTGGTCAGGGCCATTTCGGTCAGGGACCCCGCGGCGCGGATGACGTCCAGGGCGGCGAACTGGCCGGCGCTGGTCAGGTTGGTCAGGCTCATGATCATGGCCGCGGCGGGCGTCAGGCCGTTTTTGGCGGCCTGGATCCCGAAGGCGATGGAGACGGAAAAATAGCCGAGGAAAATCGGGACGCCGTCCCGCATCCCCTGTTTGAAATTGGAAGTGCTCACGCTTTGGGCAGGTCCTTTCCCGGGCCGGGGCGTTATTTCAGTTCCGCCTCCAGGGCGCCGTTTGAATGGATGTACAAAAAGGCGTACCGTCCGTCCAGGACGGCGCCGGGGTTGAGAAGCAGGATGCCGCTTTCCCACTGCATCCTCTGCACATGGGTATGTCCGTACAGGGCGGCCCGGCATCCCTTTGAGAAGGCGGCGTACAAAAGTCCTTCGATCCCCTGCCGCACCCCCAGAAGGTGGCCGTGGGTCAGCAGCATGGGGACCCCCTCCACATTCGTAACCAGGGCGTTTTCCCCGGGGGCGGCGGACCAGAAATCGCAGTTTCCCTTGACCCGCACAATGGGCGGAAGCAGGCTTTCAAACCGGTCCAGGTCGTGAAAGCCGTCCCCCAGGTGGAGGACGCCGCACAGGGGCTCCCCGTATTTGGCGGCAAGGAGGATCCTTTCCAGCCGGTCTGTCTCGCCGTGGCTGTCGGAGAGCACCAGGTATTTTTTCCGGCCGCTCATTCCATTTCTTCCTCCAGGATGGGCAGCATCTGGGCCATGGCCCTGGAGCGGTGGCTGATCTTGTTTTTGTCCTCGGCGGACATCTCCGCGAAGGTTTCCCCGGTGACGGTCTCAAAGTAGGGGTCGTATCCGAAGCCGCCCGTTCCCCGGGGTTCGTAGGTGATGACGCCGGGGCACTCGCCGCGGACCACCCGCTCCCTTCCGTCCGGGGTCACCAGGGCGCAGCAGGAGACGAAGTGGGCGGTCCTTTCCTCCGGGGGCACGTCCTTCATTTTCTCAATCAGGAGGGCGTTGTTGGCCTTGTCATCCCCGTGATGGCCGCAGTAGCGGGCGCTGTGGACCCCGGGCTCCCCGTTCAGGCAGTCCACCGAAAGGCCGCTGTCGTCCGCCAGGGCGGCAAACCCGGTGGCGTTTCTCAGGGCGCGGGCCTTGATGAGGGCGTTTTCCTCGAAAGTCTCGCCGTTTTCCTCGATGTCGCCGGCAAACCCGGCCTCTGCCATGGTCAGCACCCGGTACTTGTCTCCCAGCATCTCCTTGAGCTCGTCCACCTTGTGGGGATTGTTGGAGGCCAGGACCACCGTGCGGGGCGGCGCGATCCACTGCTGCCTGTCCCCCAGCACCTTCCGCTGCAGGTTCATCAGCTCCAGACACCCCCTCTCCCCCAGATCCGTCAGGCGGTCCATTTCCTCCCGGGTAAAGGGACGGCCCTCCCCGGTGCCCTGCAGCTCGATGAAGCGGGACAGGTCGTCCATGACGAAGTTCATGTCCACCTGGGCGGAGGAATCCTCCTCATAGCACAGGTCCAGACAGGGTTCTCCGTCCACGATGCCCGCGGACACCGCCGCGATCTGCCGGCGCACGGGGGATTCCTTCAATTGTCCCCGGCGGATCATTTTGTCCACAGCGCAGACCAGCGCCACGAACCCGCCGGTGATGGCCGCGGTGCGGGTGCCGCCGTCGGCCTCCAGCACATCGCAGTCGATGGTGACGGTATAGCCGCAAAGCAGCCGCCGGTCCACCGCCTGGCGCAGGCTGCGCCCGATCAGGCGGGAGATCTCCACGCCCCGTCCGTCCCGTTTCAGCCCGTCCCGGGCCTTGCGCTTGCCGGTGGAGGCGGGCAGCATGGCATATTCCGCCGTGAGCCAGCCCACGTTCTGCCCCTTCAGGAAGGGGGGCACGCCTTCCTCCACGCTGGCGGTGCAGATCACCCGGGTGCCGCCGGTCTCGATCAGGCAGCTGCCTGCCGCCGAGCGCACGTAATCGGGAATGATCCGGTGAAACCGAAGCTCGTCCGGGGCTCGCTGATCCAGCCTTTCCATAACCTGTCCCTCCCAGATAAAGCGTTGAAAGGACCACAGGGTCCGTATGGGGTGATTATACGCCATTTGGCCCGCAAAGAAAAGAAACCGGCAGATAAAACTTTGCTTTTTCCGGTTCGTTTTTTGGACAGGAACGCAATAAACCGTCAGAGGAGAGGCAAGAATCCGCCGGCTGATGCTTGCCATTTTTTTAGGGCGGGTTTATAATAGAAAAAGTCTGAAACGTTGGAGGAGTGCGATATGAAAATCATTGACGCGGCGGACGCGGCGTTCCGTCCCTACGGACGCATCGTGGAAGGGTACCCGGTACAGTCCCTTCTGGACGCGCTGGAGGGCACGCCGCTGCCGGAGGGCACGGCGTACGTGCCCCGGGAGGAAAAGCTTCACGCGGCTCCGGACGCGGAAAAGGTGGGCACGGGCCTGTTCGGCGGCATGCCTTTCCAGCTGGGCTGGTGCAACGGCCACAACACCCGTCTGAACTGTCTGGAGTATCACAGGGATTCCGAATTCAACCTGGGCACGGAGGATTTCATCCTGCTGCTGGCCAGGATGGAGGACATTGCCCCGGACGGGACGCTGGACACGTCCCTGGTGAAGGCCTTCCGGGTACCCAAGGGCGTTCTTGTGGAGGTGTACGCGACCACCCTTCATTACGCCCCCTGCCATACCGACCCCGCCAAGGGATTCCGGGTGATGGTGGGCCTGCCTGCCCAGACCAATACGGACTGGCGGCCGGGGGAGAGGCAAAACATCATGGATGAGACCCTTTGGGCCCGGAACAAATGGCTTCTGGCCCACAAAGACTCGTCCGAGGCCGCCCAGGGCGCCTGTATCCGCCTGGTAGGCGAGAACCTGGATATCGAAAAGGACCTGTAAAACCTGCTTTGGACCCCAACAACACATTTGGAGGAGTGAACTGCCATGATTTCCAATATTCCCGTGGTAAAGGCCGGCATCATCGCCGTCAGCCGTGACTGTTTCCCCATCCAGCTCAGCCAGAAGCGCCGGGCGGCCATCATGCAGGCCTACAAGGGCGAACTGTATGAGTGTCCCGTGACCGTGGAAAACGAACTGGACATGTGCAAGGCCGTGGAAGACGTCAAAAAGGCCGGCTGCAACGCGCTGGTGGTGTTCCTTGGCAACTTCGGCCCGGAGACCCCCGAGACCCTGATCGCCAAATACTTTGACGGCCCCTGCATGTTCGTGGCCGCCGCCGAGGGCGACGGAGACATGATCAACGGCCGTGGCGACGCCTACTGCGGCATGCTCAACTGCTCCTACAACCTGGGCATGCGCCATCTTCAGGGCTATATCCCCTCCTATCCCGTGGGCACCGCGGACGAGATCGCCCGCATGATCGCTGACTTCATCCCCGTGGCCCGGGCGGTCATCGGCGTGAAGAACCTCAAGATCATCTCCTTCGGCCCCCGTCCCCAGGACTTCTTCGCCTGCAACGCCCCCATCAAGGGCCTGTACGAACTGGGCGTGGAGATCGAAGAGAACAGCGAATTGGACCTGCTGGTCTCCTACAAGGAGCATGAGAACGATCCCCGCATTCCCGGCGTGTGCGCCGAAATGGCCAAGGAAATGGGCGAGGGCGCCTATTACCCGGACCTGAGCGTGCGCATGGCGCAGTTTGAACTGACGCTGCTGGACTGGGCCGAAAAGCACAAGGGCGCCCGGAAGTACGTGGCCTTCGCCGACAAGTGCTGGCCCGCCTTCCCCAGCGAGTTCGGCTTTGAGCCCTGCTATGTCAACAGCCGCCTGGTCTCCCGGGGCATTCCGGTCTCCTGCGAGGTGGATATCTACGGCGCCCTGAGCGAGTACATCGGTCTGTGCGTTTCCGCGGATCCCGTGACCCTTTTGGACATCAACAATTCCGTGCCCCAGTACATCTACGACGAGGACATCAAGGGCAAGTACGCCTATAAGCTGACGGATACCTTCATGGGCTTCCACTGCGGCAACACCCCCGAGTGCAAGCTGTGCAGCGACCGCGCCATCAAGTATCAGCTGATCCAGCACCGCCTCCTGGAGCCGGCGGGGTCCGATCCGGACTTCACCCGCGGCACCCTGGAGGGCGACCTGGCCGCCAGTGACATCACCTTCTACCGCCTGCAGTGCGACAGCGAGGGCAACCTGCGCTCCTACATCGCCGAGGGCGAGATCCTGGATGTGCGCACCCGTTCCTTCGGCGGCATCGGCGTATTCGCCATTCCGGAAATGGGCCGCTTCTACCGCCACGTGCTGGTGGAAAAGCGCTATCCCCATCACGGCGCCGTGGCCTTCAGCCATGTGGGCAAATACCTGTTCGAGGTCTTCCGTTTCCTGGGCGTGAAGGACATCGCCTGGAATCAGCCTGCCTCCCTGCCCTATCCCACGGAAAATCCCTTCGTGAAGTAAACGCGTTTTCCGCCGTCCGGTCCTTTGGGCCGGACGGCCTGTTTTTTTGGGAACGGCGCGGGGGCGCCCGCTTCATGCGCGAGCCGTGCGGCAGGTGAAAAGGGGCTGGAAAAGGGCGGCAGGCTATGGTATAATATCCCTGTCCGGGCTTCCTGCGGGGGCACGGCGCCAAAGTGACGGAAAAGGAAGGAAAAACGCATGTTTGACAACGACCTGGACAACGAGGAAGAATATTCCGAATTCAGATACGACACCCAATTGCTCATCGAAGGCCACGACCTGGACGAGGACGTGATCCGGGATTATTTTACGGAGCATTTCAAGGGCAACTGCCTCCTGGCGGTGGGAGATGACGAACTGATCAAGATCCATTTCCACACCAACGAGCCCTGGAAAGTGCTGGAGTACTGCGCCACGCTGGGGGAGATCTACGACATCGTGGTGGAGGACATGGACCGTCAGTCCAGGGGCCTTCACGGCTGATGGACAAAACCGGAAAAACAAACGGGGCTGCTGCAGAAGGGAAAATCCTGCGGCAGCCCCGTTTGTGGCTGCAAAAGGCGCAACAGGGGGTCAGTCTCTCCAAAGGGCAGGCGGATCCTCCGCCCGGAACACCTCCGGAAGGGGCAGAAAATCCTCCGGTGCGTCCCGGAAGGGCAAAAGGGCCTTTTCCAGCCAGAGCACGTCCAGCCATTGGCCCATTTTATAGCCGCACCGGTGGAAATGGGCGCATTCGGTAAAGCCGCTGCGCAGGTGGAAGGCAATGCTCTGCGGATTCGGGAAGGTAATGCAGGCGGTCAGGAGGCAGACCCGCTGCAGGCGCAGAAGACGTTCCAATTCCGCTTCCAGGGCGCTGCCGATGCCGCGTCCCCGCTTGTCCCGCCGGACGTAGAGGGAGCTTTCCGCGGTCCGTATATACGCGGCCCGGGGGTGGAAGGGGGAGGCATAGGCGTACCCCAGCAGGGTCCCGTCCTCCTCCGCGCACAGATAGGGATACTTCTCCCGGGTCTTTTCAATGCGTCGGGCGAATTCCTCCGGCGTTGGGGGGCAGGTCTCAAAGGTGACGGTGGTGTCCGTTACATAGGGCGTATAGATCTCCAGGAGCCCGGGGGCGTCCTCCGGGCGGGCAAGACGGATGATCATTTGGAAAATGCCTCCTTGTCCGCGGGAACGGCGGTGACCCCGTCCGGATCGGCGCCGGTCACCCGCACCCTCAAAAGGCCGCCAAGGGGCGCTTCCCCCTCGCAGGAGACGGTGCAGGGCACGTATTCCCGGGTGTAGCCTGCGGCGCAGCCGGGGTTCGTTTCCTCGCACAGCAGTTCCTTTTCGGTGCCCACCATGCTCCGGTGGTAGGCCAGGGCCAGGTCGTGGCCCAGGCTGATGAGGGCCCGGGTGCGCTCCTCCCGCACCGCCTTTGGGACCTGCCCGGGCATCCGGGCGGCGGGGGTCCCCTCCCGGCGGGAATAGGGGAACACGTGCATGCGGGAGAAGGCGGTCCTGCGGCAGAGGGAAAGGGTCTCCTCAAACTCCGCTTCCGTCTCCCCGGGAAAGCCGCAGATGACGTCCGTGGTGAGGGCGCAGCCCGGGAAAGAACGGCGCAGCAGGGCCGCGGCCTCCTCAAACGCCGCTGCGGTATAGCGCCGCCGCATGCGCGCAAGGACGCTGTCGCTGCCGCTCTGCAGGGCCAGATGGAACTGGGGGCAGAGCTGGGGCACAGCCCGGAGCCGCCGGACGAATTCCTCCGTCACGACGACGGGCTCCAGGGAACCAAGGCGGATGCGGGCAATGCCCTCCACGCCGCAGGCCTCCACGGCGTCTGCCAGGGTGCCCTCCTCCAGGTCCCTGCCGTAGCTGGTCAGGTGGATGCCGGTCAGGACCACCTCCCTGAAGCCCTTCCGGGCAAAGCGCAGGGCTTCCGCGCGGATGTCCGCCACGGGCCGGGAACGGATGCCCCCGCGAACGTAGGGGATGATGCAGTAGGTGCAGTACCGGTCGCAGCCCTCCTGGATCTTCAGGGCGGCCCGGGTGCGCTCGGAAAAATCGCTGATGGCCAGGGGCTCAAAGGGAACGCGCAAGATGTCCTTTTCCACGGCGGCCATCCGTTTGTTCTCCCGGACGGCTTCCTCCAGTAGCTCGGTCACCTGTCCCCGCCGGCTGGTCCCAATGACCAGGCGGGCGCCGGTCTCCAGAAGCTTTTCCCCGTCCCTTTGGGCGAGGCAGCCGGCGATGACCACGTCCGCCGACGGGTTCTGCCTCAGCGCGCGGCGCACGGCCTGCAGGCTTTTTCTGTCGCCGGTGCCGGTGACGGTGCAGGTATTGATCACGTATACGTCTGCCTCGCTGTCAAAGGGAACGGACGTGTAGCCCTTTTGGAGGAAGGCCTCCAGCATGGCCTGGGAGTCGTACTGGTTGACCTTGCAGCCAAGGGTGTGGAAAGCGACGGTGGGCATTCCGAAACCTCCTTTAAAGGAATGGACGGCTACAAGGATAGCACGTCCATCGCCAAATGGCAATGAGGACGGCGGGTTTGGCTTGCTCTTTGCAGGAGTCTGCTTTATAATGAAAAAGTGTACGTTTGTCTGTTTGAGCGGAAGCGGGAAGGAGCGGTTATGCAATACAATCAGTTTGGAACGTTGGGGAAAACCAGTCGGCTTGGATTCGGGATGATGCGCCTGCCGTGCCTTGAGGACGGAAGCGTGGATGAGGAAAGGGCGGTAAGGATGATCCGCCGGGGCATTGACGGCGGCATCAACTATGTGGACACGGCCTATCCCTATCATGGCGGCATGAGCGAAAAGGTGGTGGGCAGGGCCCTGAAGGACGGGTACCGGGAAAAGACTTTCCTGACCACCAAGCTGCCCTGCTGGAAGGTGGAAAGCCGCAGGGACATGGACACCCTTTTGGACGAACAGCTTAAAAGGCTGGATGTGCCCTGTGTAGACATGTACCTTCTGCACGCCCTCAACGGGGAACGGTACGAGAAAATGAAGGAACTGGGCTGCCAGGACTTTTTTGAGCACGCCCTGAAGGACGGGCGGGTCCGCCACGTGGGCTTTTCCTTCCACGACAGCCACGAATCCTTCCGGAAGATCCTTCTGGACTATGACGCATGGGAAATGTGCCAGGTGCAGTACAACTACCTGGACGACGAATATCAGGCGGGCCGGGAGGGCATCCGCCTGGCGGAGGAGCGGAAGGTGCCGGTGGTCATCATGGAGCCGCTCCGGGGCGGCGCCCTGGCGAAGGTGCCGTCGGATGTGCAGGCGGCCATGGACGCCAGGGCGGAGAAACGCTCCCCGGCGGAATGGGCCTTCCGGTTCGCCGGAAATCCCACCGGGGTCAAGGTGGTCCTTTCCGGCATGAGCGATGAAAAAGCCCTGGAGGAGAACCTGGACATCTTCGACAGGGTCTTCCCCGGCAACCTGACGGCGGAGGAGGACGCTTTCTGCATGGAGCTCAAGCGGATCTTCCTGGCCCGCAGGCCGGTGATGTGCACGGCCTGCCGCTACTGCCAGCCCTGTCCCCAGGGGGTCAGGATCCCGGAGATCTTCGCGGCGGTGAACCGGGCCGTCATGCTGGACCGGCGGGAGGACTTTGAAAGGAGTTACGCCGCCCTTGCGAGGGAGGAAGGAGACGCCTCCCGCTGCGTGGGCTGCGGCACCTGTGAGGCGGCCTGCCCCCAGGGCCTTGACATCATCGAACTGCTGCGCAAAGCGGACGAGCGTGTGCTGACCGGAGGACGCGCATGAGGGAACGCCTGTTTGGAGTGGTTTCCGTCTACGGGCTTCTGATCGCCCTGGGGATCCTTCTGGCAGCGCTTTACGCCTCGCGGCAGGAAAAGCGCCTGGGCCTGAAAAAGGACACCGCCCTGGATGTGGTTTTCTGGGCGGTCCCCTTCGGGGTGATCGGGGCAAGGCTTTATTACGTGGCTTTTTCCTGGGAAAAATACGCCTCTGATCCCCTTTCCGTATTGTATGTATGGGAAGGGGGCCTTGCCATCTATGGGGGCATCCTCGGGGGATTGCTGGGGATCTTTCTCTATTCCAGGCGTTCCGGGCAGCCCTTTAAGGTGCTTTTGGACATGGTGGTGCCCGCGGTGCTTCTGGCGCAGGCCGTGGGGCGCTGGGGCAATTTTTTCAACGGCGAGGCATACGGAAATCCGGTCACGCAAAAGGCGCTTCAGTTTTTTCCCTACGCGGTCCGGGTCGGGGAAAACTGGTATCAGGCCACCTTTTTCTATGAGTCTATGTGGGATCTGGCGGGCTTTTTCCTGCTGCATACAACGCGCAGGCGCTGGCGGCATCCGGGCAGCCTGACCCTTTTGTACTTTGTCTATTATGGCGTGGGACGGGCGCTGATCGAGGGTCTCAGATCCGACAGCCTGTGGTGGGGCCCCTTTCGGGTCAGCCAGGTGCTGAGCATCGTCCTGGCGCTGATCTGCGGAGCAATGCTGATACGGAGGGAAAGAAAATGAGACATGTGCGGGCCTACCGTTTTCTGATCTCCGTATCGGGCCCCCGTCTCAGGGAGGTGAACGCCTGCGACGGCGTGTTTGCCGGGGACGGGCGCCTTCGGAAGGACACGCTTCGTCTTCTCAGGGCGGGACGCTGCCTGGGGGCGGCCGTGTGTCTTTTTGACCGGGAGGGCCTTTTGGGAACGATTTATGCCGGCAGCGGCGGGCAGTCGGGGCCGGTGCTGCCCGGGACCTGGTTCCGGTTGGCCTCCGTTTCCAAAATGCTGACCGCCTCCCTGGCCGTGGGCCTCGCCGCGGACGGCCGCCTCCGTTTGGAGGAGGATATCGGGGCCAGCCTCGGGCACAGGATCCGTGCCGCGGGATTCCCGGATACTCCCCTGACGCTGGACATGCTTTTGTGCCATACCGCCGCTGTCCGGGATACGGACCTGCTTTCCCTGGCGGAAAAGGGAAAGCCGCTGGAGGAGGCGCTGCGGGCCATGCGCTTTACGGGCAAGGAACCGGGGACGGCCTTTGCCTATTCCAACGAGGGGGCCGCTCTGGCCGGAGCGGTGCTGGAGGCGGCCACGGGGGAGGACCTGGACACCCTTTTTGAACGGGAATGGGGCGTCCCGGGGACCTATTTTCCCTCGCGCCTTCCCGCAGGCACGCCGCTTTGCGACGCGGTGCGCCTGCTCCCCAAAAGACGGACGGCCTATTCGGGCCGGGCGCGGGTGGAGGCCGCGGCGGAAAAGCCCGGCGCCGATCCCGAAAGGCATTACGGACGGGCCCACGGAAGCCTGTGCATGAAGATCACGGACCTGGCGGAGGCAGTGCGCCGCCTGATGACGCTGGACCGCTACAGCGCCATGCGCGTCCCCTCCGTCCCCTTTGGGGCGCGGGATCCCTCCATCACGGAGGGGAAGGGGCTTTTCATCGTGGAGGGGGAGGACATTCCCGGGGGCAGGGTCCTGGGACATCAGGGCCTGGCCTACGGCGCCGCCCACGGGGCTTTTTACCGTCCGGATACGGGGAAAGGCTTCGTCCTTCTGACCTCCGGCTGCTCCCTGGCGAGGGAGTATGTTCTGACCGACCTGAACCGGGCGGCCATCAAAATGTTCCTTGAGGAACCAAAGGACTGAGATCATGGGAACGGAAAGGATCGAGCGCGTTCAAAGGCAGGCGGGGGTCTGCCGCGTCACCTTTGCCTCCGGCAGGGTGGTGGCTTTTCCCCTGGCCATGAAGGACCTCTTTAGGGTCCGCGAGGGGGACGAAACGGACCCGGACGGCATGGAACGGGAGGTGGTCGCGAAGGGGAGGCCCTATGCCCTGGCCCGGCTCATGCAGGTCCAGGCCGCCCGGGACCATACCGGGAAGGAACTTGAGGAGGCGCTGCTGAGACAGGGATATCCCGGGGAATGCGCCCTGGAGGCGGTGCGCGAAATGGAAAGGGCGGGCCTTTCCGGGGACGGGCGCTACTGCGAGAGCCTGATCCGCCGCAAGGGCAAAAAGGAAGGGCGGAGCAGACTGGCCTGGGAAATGCGGATGCGGGGCGTGGACGGCGAGACCGCCCGGGAGACCCTGGAGAGGTATCTGGATCCCGAAGAGGAGGCGGAGGCTGCCCTCCTCCAGGCGAGAAAGGCCCGGGAGCGGGGGACGGAGGAAAAAAAGATCTTCATGAGCCTGGCCCGGAAGGGGTACAGCCGGGAGATCTGCCTGAAAGCGCTCAGGGAGACCCGCGGCGCGCTTTCCGGGGATGGACCGGAGGAGGCGGAATAAAGGCCCCGTCGGACAAATAAGCGGCCGTCGGAAAATTGTCCGTTTTTTTTCAGGCAAACGAAACAAAAAAGACGGAAAACCGCAAGAAACCTGTGCAATAAAAAGAGAGGAAGGTCCGTTGAATGGGTGTTGACACCTCTCACGGGAAGGAAAGCATGGACGAGCAGCGCTTTAACGAGCTTTATCAGGCCTACGCGGGGGATGTCCTGAGGGTCAGCTATTACTACCTGGGGGACAGACAAAAGGCGGAGGACGTGACACAGGACGTTTTCCTCCGGCTGATCCGCACGGATCCGGCTTTGATCCCCGGAAAGGAAAAGGCCTGGCTCCTGACGGTGGCCCTGAACCGCTGCAGGGACCTTTGGCGGGAAAGCTGGTTCAGGCGGGTGGTGCTGGGAAGCCCCCAGCTTGAGACCAAAAGGGCGCCGGACCGTCTGGAGGACGAGATCGAACGGCAGGAATTAAGGGAAGCGGTCCGCAGACTTTCCCCCGGCTTCAGGGAGGTGGTCCTGCTCCATTATTTTCAGGGGCTGGGCATCGCGGAGATTTCCCGCATGCTGAACCTGCCGGAGGGGACCATTTCCAGCCGGCTGTCCCGGGCCCGCAAAAAACTTGAGGAAATGCTAAAGGAGAGTGAGCACGGTGAAGAGCGTTGAGGAACGTCTGAGAGAAATGCCCTTCGACCCGGAGATCAACCGTTTGGAGGCGGACGAGTCCCTTAGGCGCCGCATCCTTCGCGCCGCCCGGGAAAAGCCTGCCGCGGCGCCCGGATGGAAACGGTTCGCTCCTCTCGCGGCGGCCTGTGTTCTGCTGCTGGCCCTTTGCGGCGGATGGGCCTATGAGCGTTTCAGGCCGAGGGAGGAGACGCCCATCCTCCTGACCAGCCAGGCGGCGGGGGATACCGAGGCGCTGCCCGGGGCGGAGCGGGGCATGCTGGATGTCAAGAACGGCTCCGTGAGCATTTCCTCCCAGTCCGTGCCGGCCTACCACAGCGTCTGGGCCCAGGGCTCCGGGGGGCATTATCCCCTGATCGGGGTTCGGGGAAAATACTACCGCATGCTGGTGAGCCCGGCCTCCATTTCAGCTTCGCTCCTTGGGGAAGCCTTGGGGAACGTGGAGGAATACACCTCCGAACCCGCGCTTTCCGGGGCGTCGCTGGTGTCCAACGTGGTGGGAGCGGGCGGAACGGTCTACGCGGTCAGCGGCATGAACGGCGCCGCGGCCGCTGCGGAGGTCGACGGCGTCCTTCGCGTGTTCCAGCGGGTCTCCTACGCGGGGGCGGCCCTGACGAGTGGGGAATCCCTGAAGGATACCCTCCGCTGCGGCGGCGTGACCGGCATGGAACTGAGCGGCGTCGGCCGTCTTTCCGGCGGCGCGGCGAAGGAGGCGTGGAACATCCTCTCCTCCCGGGCGTCCTATCAGGGTTCCGGCTGCGCGGAAACGGGTCAGTGCCTGCTGATCTACCTGGACAACGGCCTGACCATGCAGCTGTGCGTCAGCGGCGAAACCCTTCAGGGCTGCGGAACCTGGGCCTGTCCCGACTTTTTCAACGCGTTTTACAGTCTTTCCGGGGTCTGATCCCCTGTTCCTTCCTCCTTTCGTGATCTCCTGTCCCCAGGCCCGGTCAGCCCCGCGGCCCGGGGATTTTCCATGATCGGGACCGCTTTTCCGCTTTACGGCGGCAGGGGAATATGGTATACTGAAACACGGTAAAATATCGGCTTTGTTTGCTGTACGCCTGAATGCCGGGTTGGAGGGGAAAAACGTGGATTTTATTGCCCTGCTGGAAAAAAAGAAACGCGGGCAGGAGCTGACGCGGGAGGAGATCGCGTTTTTCGCCGAAGGCGCCGCCCGTGGAACGGTCCCGGATTATCAGCTTTCCGCCCTTCTGATGGCCATCCGCCTGCGCGGCATGACCGACCGGGAGACCAGGGATCTGACCCTTTGCATGGCGGAAAGCGGGCACATGCTCACCCCGGATGTGGGGGGCGTTCCTGTGGACAAGCATTCGACCGGCGGCGTTGGGGACACCACGACCCTGATCCTGGCCCCGCTGGTGGCGGCGGCCGGGGGCAAGGTGCTCAAGATGAGCGGCCGGGGACTTGGACATACGGGGGGCACGCTGGACAAGCTGGAATCCATTCCGGGAATGCGGGTGGACCTGTCGGAGGAGACTTTTGTCCGCATCTGCAGGGAGACAGGCTGCTGCGTGACCGGACAGACGGCCGAGCTGGCTCCCGCGGATAAAACCCTCTACGCGCTAAGGGACGTGACCGCGACGGTGGACTCGATCCCGCTGATCGCGTCTTCCATCCTTTCCAAAAAATTCGCTTCGGGCGCCCGGGCCATCGTCCTGGACGTCAAGACCGGCGCCGGCGCGCTGATGCCCACGGAGGAGGAGAGCGTCGCCCTTGCCCAGACCATGGTGCGCATCGGGACCCTTTCCGGACGCAGGGTGGTGGCGGTGGTCAGCGGCATGGACGAGCCGCTGGGGTCCCACGTGGGCAATGCCCTGGAGGTCCGGGAGGCCATAGACGTGCTTTCCGGCAGGGCCCGGGAAGGGGATCCGCTGACGGCGGTCTCGCTGGCCCTGGGGGCCCTCATGCTGCAGGCGGGGGGCGTTGAAAAAGACTTTGAGCGGGCCAGGGCCCGTTTGAGAGGGCTGATCAGGGACGGCAGCGGCCTGAACAAGCTCAGGGAAATGATTTCCCGCCAGGGCGGGGATCCCCGGGTGTGCGACGATACGTCGCTTTTGCCCGCCGCTCCGGTCCTCCGCCAGGTTCCCTGTCCTTCGGACGGTTTCCTTTGCGGGGTGGACTGCACCCGCCTGGGGTATATCGCCCAGCGCATGGGGGCGGGACGTGCCCGCAAGGGGGACAGCATCGACCCTGCGGTGGGGTTTGTGATCCACCGCCGGATCGGGGACAGGTGCCGGAAAGGGGAACCTCTTTTTACCCTTCACGCCCGTACGCCGGAGAGCGCCGACCGGGCGGAGGGAGAGCTGCTTTCGGCCCTTTCCTTCTCGGAGGCGTCCTGCCCGAAGGCGAGGCTGATCTGGGATATCGTGGATGAGAACGGGGTCTACCCGTTGACCGGGGAGGGCCTTTTCTGAGGGGAAGAAGACCCCTGAAGCCTTTGTGATTATTGCTCGCGGGAGGCGGCGTTATGCGCATTGACCTGACCTGTCCGGTGGAGGTGTGGAACTGCCACATGCCCACGGCGGAATACCCTTTCTGCACGCTGAAGATGTACAACCTGTCCAAGAAGGACGTGGCCAGTCTTCAGGTGTCCATTCGTGCGTTCAAGGAAAACGGGGATCTGCTGAGCAGGCATGTGGAACGGGTCCTTGCCCCGGAGGCCGAGGGTCAGCATGTGTTTGAGCTTTCCGTGTCCAACGAGGACGCCGTTGAGGCGGAGGACATGGAAATCCTGATCGAAAAGGTCTGGTACGCGGACGGCACGGTGTGGCGCAGAGGCGTCAGCGAACTGAATGAATATGTGCCCCAGGAACAATTGGAAGGGGCAAGGCTTGAGGTGCTCCAGGGCCTGGCTGGCCCGGACGCCTCCTACCTGCCCTCCGACCAGGGCAGCGTGTGGACCTGCGTCTGCGGACGCCCCAACGCCTCCGGCGAGGAGGCCTGCGCCCGCTGCGGAAGGGACAAGCACGACGTGTTCACCAAATTGAACAAGGCGGAGCTTGAAAAGATCATCCTGAAAAAACAAAGCGAACTGGAGGAGGCCGAGCGCGTCCAGCGCGAGCAGGAGCGCAAGGAGGAAGAGGAAAAGGCGGAGATCCGCCGCAAAAAGAAGCGCCGCCGCCGTCTGATCCGCAACATCGCGGCCACGGTGATCATCGCGGCGCTGGTTTTCTGCGCCGTCTGGTTCTACGGCATCCCCTACTACAAATACATGCGGGCCTCCCAGGCCCTTGAAAACGGCCAGTACGCCCAGGCCAAGGAACAGTTCCTGGCCCTGGACGCTTACGGCGATGCCAAAGACATGGCGCTGGAATGCGATTATCAGAGCGCCATGAGCGGGCTGAAAAGCGGGACCCTGACCTCCCTGCGGATCGCCCAGGAAGGCTTTGACAGCCTGGGGAGCTATAAGGACAGCGCCCTTCGGGCCAAGGAAGCCCGGTATACCCTGGGGGAAAAATACATGGCCAACAGCGAATGGGAGAAGGCCATTGCCCTCTTTGAGGAGGTATCCGGGTACGAGGACGCCGACAGGAAGCGGGTCCAGGCGGTGTATGCCTGGGCCACCGACCTGTTCCGGAACGGGGACTATGCCGCCGCGCGGGAAAAATTCCTTTCCATCCAGGGCTATCAGGACGCCGCGACCCAGGCGAAGGAATGCCTTTACCAGATCGCCAGCCGCCTTTTGGAGGAGGGGAATCCCCTGGAAGCCGTGGAGATCTTCCATGGGGAGGAACTTGTCGGCTACAGGGACGTGGAACGGAAGATCCAGGAATCCTATTACGCGGCCGCGGAGACCTTCTTTGCCCAGGGCGAATATGAAAGCGCGGCGGATTATTATCTTCTGGCCGGGGATTACAGCGACGCCCTGCGCAAGGCCAGGCAGTGCCTGTACGACCCCGCCGTGGCGGCCATGGAGCGGGGGGACTACCTGTCCGCGGCGGAGATGCTCCAAAAGATCCTGACCTACGACGACGCACAGAAAAAATGGGAGGAGTGCGTCATGGCCCTGGGCCAGGAAGCCATGGCCAACGGCAGCTGGGGGGAGGCCTCGGACTGGTTCAGCCTCCTTGCGCCGGAGAACGCCCAGGCGGAGACCCTCCTGAACGAATGCGTGTACCGCCAGGCGAAGGCGGCCATGGAAAACGGGGATGCGGAAAAGGCGCAGGCCCTCTTTGCGGAGATCCCGGGCTATCAGGACGCGGATTCCTTCCGGGCGGAACTGCTCTACGGCCAGGCCATGGCCCTGGTGGAGGAGAAGAAATACGCCGAGGCGGAACCGCTGCTGGAGGAACTGGGCACCTTTGAGGACAGCGAGGAGGAGCTGAAGCGGACAAGGTACCGCCTGGCCATCGCATGTCTCGAGGAGGGGGATTATTCCAAGGCCATCTATTACCTGGACCAGCTGGGGGACTATGAGGACGCCGGGGAACAGCTCAATCGCGCCAGGTACCTGCTGGCGCTGGATTACAGAAACAGCGGGGAATTCCGCAAGGCGGCGGACATCCTGTATGTGATCCGGGATTACAACGACGCGGACCAGCTCTACAGCCAATGCGTGTATGACCTGGGCACCACGGCCCTGGACAGCGGGGACTCGGAGGCCGCGGCGAACTATTTCTCTACGATTTTCGATTACCGGGACGCCCGGGACCTCTACAACCGGACCCTCTATGCCGACGCGGTGGCCAAACGCGCGGAGGGGGACTATGCGGGCGCCGCGGTGCTGTTCACAAAGATCGGGGACTATGAGGACAGCGCGGAGCAGGCTGTCGAGTGCCAGGACATGTACTACGCCTCCGCCTACCGGGACGCCATGGACGCATACGGGCGCAAGGACTATGCGGCGGTGGTGTCGCTTCTCAGGGATATGGACCTGACGGCGCTGCCGGAAAGGTACCGGGACCTGGAGGAAGTGTACAGGGAATCCGCCTACCAGGCCGCGGAGGCCCTTTACGCCGCCAAGAAGCCGTATGAGGCCCTGACCTATTACCGGCTGATCCCGGATTACCGGGATGTGTCCTCCCGCAAGCTGACAAGGACCTGCTACCTGATCATCGGCGTCTGGGAACTGGACGGGAAGGTCAAAATGGAATTCCGGGAGGACGGGACCTGCGTGATCGACGGACAGGAGCATTATTACTTCGCCGACCAGTACGGCGTGTATCTGGGCGCTTCTCCGGAGCGGTCCGGCATGGAATACGCCTACAACATCTACCGGTGCACGGACAAAGTGCTGAACCTGATGCCGCAGGAAAAGGGCAAGTCCCTTCTCAGGATGAGCCGGGTAACGCAGGAAGCGGCGGAGGCGGCGGAATGAGTACGGAAAACGTCACGGTCCCGGCCGCCGCCGGGGGGAAAAAGCGGCTGCATTGGGAGCGCTGGAGCGCCCTTCCGGGGGAAAAATACGTGGACGTGCTGGACGGGGTCCGCGCGGTACTGATCTTCCTGGTGGGATGGTTCCACATCTGGCAGCAGTCCTGGCTGACCCCCTATGTGGTGATCGACGGCCGGTACCACAGCCTGGACCCGCTTCTCAGGTCCGGGTACATCTGGGTGGACGGCATGATCCTTCTTTCGGGGTTTTTGCTCTACCTGCCCTATACCCGCAGGCCCTGGCGCAAAGGGGACGGGAAGCGGTTCTTTCTGCGGCGGTTCGCCCGGATCTACCCTTCCTACGTCCTGAATGTGCTGGTGTTCTTTTTTTACCGGTGGGACCGGTACGGCACCGCGGCGGACCGGGTGCGGGACCTTGTGGCCCACCTGACGATGACCCATACCTTCAGCTACGCCACCTACTACGCCAGCTCCATGAACGGCGCGCTGTGGACCGTGGGGGTCGAGGTCTGGTTTTATCTTTTGTTCCCTCTGGTCTGCCGCCTGTTCCAGCGCTGGAAGGGCTGGACCTTCGCGGGAATGCTGGCCGTGGCCTTTGGCTTCCGGGCCTGGGCGGCGACGTTGAGCGACACCGGGATGGTGTTCAACCAGCTGCCGGCGTTCCTGGACGTGTATGCCCTGGGCTTCGCGGGGGCGGAGGGGTACACGGCCCTGCGGGAAAAACTGAAGGGGACGGACGGGCGTTTAAAAGGCCTGTTTGCCGTGACGCTTTTGTGCTGCATTCTACTCATGGCCCGTCTGGTGACGGAGCAGGCCTCCAGAAGCGGGCAGGACCAGATCCGGCTTGGACAGATGGAGATCCGCTTTACCCTGGCCCTGGCGCTGACGGGCGCCATGGTTTCTGCTGCCTTTACCTTCGGAGGGGTGCGTTTTGTGCTGGGCAACCGGGTCATGGCCTTCCTGTCCTCGGTTTCCTTCCAGTTCTACATGTACCACCAGGCACTGGCGGTGATCATGAAGGAAAACCGCTGGATCCCTTCCGTGAGCCTGACCCCTCATATGGACGGGGAATGGCCCTGGCAGCCGGTCTATACCCTGATGTGCTTCCTGGTGCCGCTGGCGCTGGGAACGGTGCTGACCTATGGCTTTGAAAAGCCGGTGGGCAGATGGATCCTGGGCCATTTCCGCTCAGGAAATAAAAAAGAGGCCCCGCAGGGGCAGGACACGCCGTCCTGACGCCTTTGCGGACAGTTTAAAGGAGGAATGGCCCATGAACAAGGAATACCTTCGCTGGCTGGAAAAAGGCGCGGATCCCGCGGTCCGGAGCGAACTGGAAAGCATCCGTGCGGACGAGGCCGCGGTGGAGGACCGCTTTTATTCCGACCTGAAATTCGGCACCGGCGGACTGAGGGGCGTGATCGGCGCGGGGACCAACCGGATGAACGTCTATACCGTTGGCCGCGCCACCCAGGGCTACGCCGTCTACCTGAAGGAGCGCTATGGCGAGGCCAGTGTGGCCATCAGCCATGACAACCGCAAAAACAGCGACGTTTTTGCCCGGCGCACCGCCGCCATCCTGGCGGGAAACGGCATCCGGGTGTATATGTATCCCGAATTGATGCCCACCCCCATGCTTTCCTGGGCGACCCGGTATTACCATTGCCAGGGAGGCGTGATGATCACCGCCAGCCACAACCCGGCCATCTACAACGGCTATAAGGTCTACGGTCCGGACGGCTGTCAGCTGACCGACGACGATGCCCACGCAGTGGAAAAGGCCATCGCCGGGCAGGATTACTTTGACGGCATCCTGGAGGCGGACTTTGAGAAAGCGGTCCAAAACGGCAGCATCCAATGGATCGATCAAACGGTGATCGACGGGTTCCTCCGGATGGTGCAGGCCCTGGCCCCCGGGGAGGAAAAGGAAGCCGCCGCGCTGAAGATCGTTTATACCCCTCTGAACGGCACCGGCCGGATGCCGGTCACCCGGGAACTGGCCATGAACGGCTTCACCGACGTGACGGTGGTCCCGGAGCAGGAAATGCCGGACCCGGAATTCACCACCTGCCGCTATCCGAATCCGGAATTCAAAGAGGCTTTGGAACTGGGCCTGAAGCTGATGGCGGAAAAGCGCGCGGACCTGCTTTTGGCCACGGACCCGGACTGCGACCGGGTGGGGACGGCGGTCTGGGACGGCAAAGAACAGCGCCTGATCACCGGCAACGAGATGGGCGTACTGATGCTGGACTACATCTGCGCAAAGAAAACGGCCGAAGGGACCATGCCCCCCCATCCGGTGGCGGTCAAGACCATTGTGACCACGGACATGGCCAGGAGATGCGCGGACCATTACGGTGTGGAGCTCAGGGACGTATTGACCGGCTTCAAGTACATCGGGGAGCAGATCGCGCTTCTGGAGGCGGAGGGCCATCCGGAGCGGTTCGTCATGGGCTTTGAGGAGAGCTACGGGTACCTGACAGGCACCTCGGTGCGGGACAAGGACGCGGTCAACGCCTCCCTGGTCATCTGCCGGATGGCCGCCCATTACAAGGCCCGGGGCCTGACGCTGGCGGACGCCCTCCGGGACGCGGAAAAACGCTTCGGCGCCTTCAGGAACCTTTTGGAGAACCACGCCTTCGCCGGGCAGGAGGGCATGCGGAAGATGGCCGCCATGATGAGCGCCCTGCGGAAGGACCCGCCCAGGGAGGTCATGGGCCTGAAGCTGTGCAGGCTCCAGGATTTTGAGACGAAGACCGATACGGATTTCGAGACCGGCAGCGTGACCCCCATCACCCTGCCAAAGAGCAACGTGCTCAAATTCTATTACGGGGACAAGGTGACCGCCGTGGTCCGTCCCAGCGGCACCGAGCCGAAGCTGAAAATTTATCACGCCGTCCGGGGCGACTCTCCGGAGGAGGCGGAGAAGCTGCTTCAAAACTGGCAGGAGGCCTTTGGAAAGATCACGGAGCAGCTGAAGGCGTAAAATGGACCCGTTAAAAAGGGGGGCTGTCTGTGTGACAGCCCCTTTTTAACGGGTCAAATCCCCTTCCCGGGCACGATCCAATGCGCCTTGGGGACCTTTCAGCGCTTCATCGTCTGCATCACCGGTTTGAACAGCGGGATGGCAAGGACGCAGCAGACGATGAATTCGGGGATCAGGTAGGTGCAGTTGTAGACGAGGCTGGGCAGGAAAGCGGTGTCCCAGAACACATAGCCGGCCAGCGTGGCGGAAAGGCCCCTCAGGAGCAGGGCGATGAACATGGCGGCATAGAACGCAAACAGCTTTCCGTTATCGGCGAACTGGGTGAACGGGCGCTTTTTTGCAAAGGTCTTGTAGAGCCCTCCGAAGCCGAGCGCGGCGTAAGCCAGGAAGTAATCCAGAAGGACCTGCCAGACGTTCAGGAACCAGCCGCCCTCCAGGTACTGGAGAAGGCCGTCGATCAGGCCGGCGACCAGCCCCGGGACGACGCCGAAGCCGGCGGAAAAGAACAGGACGGGCAGCATGCTGCCGGGGGTGACGGATCCGCCCTGGGGCATTCGGTACAGACGGATACAGGACAGGACAAAGCTCAGCGCTACGGACAGGGCGCCGTAGGAGATCACGCGCGCGCTCAGGGTGGGCTTGTTTTTGCACACGACCAGAAGCAGGATGCCCAGGGCGGCCAGGACCCCCAGCGCGATCCAGACCGTGGGCGGGAGTTCCGTCAGTTTTTTGAAGACCGTTTCAAAAAAACCGGGCTGGGCTTCGGGGGCGGCAGCGGTTTCTTCGGCGATCGCAGAGGAAAACAGGTACAGCATGGCAAAAACCTTCCTTTCTTTCCGCCGGGCGGCCCAAAGAAAAAACCCGCGCATGTATGCGCGGGGAAACAGCCAAACGCCTGGGCGTTTCGTCGCTTCCCTACGGTAGGATGACCTACATCAGGTTCCAAGGGTGAACTTCTCAGCCGCGCGCTGCGCGGCGCCCCCAGCGGACAGGAGCATTATAGCACTGAGGGACGAACGGGTCAATAGACGCGGGCGCACCTTTTTATGTGGGAGCCGCGGCATCACGCGGCGGGAAGGTTGACACCGGAAGGGGGCAATGCTAAGATGGACCCGGAAGAAACGCGTCTCCGCAGGGAGCGCGAAAGGAATGGAAGAGGAACATGGAGCACCATTTTTTTGCCTATATCTGCAGAATGAAGTTCATCCGCCGGTGGGGGCTGATGCGCAACACCCTTGCGGAGAACGACCTGGAGCATTCCATGGAGTGCGCCCTGTTTGCCCACGCCATCGCGGTCATCGGGGTGGAAAGGTACCACCGTGCTTATCAGCCGGAGCACATCATGGCCCTCGCGGCCTACCATGACGCGGCCGAGGTGATCACGGGGGACCTGCCCACGCCCATCAAGCACAACAACAAGGCCATTTCCGCCGAATACGGAAAGCTGGAGGAGGTGGCGGCCAACCGGCTGATGAGCATGCTCCCCAATGACCTGCGCGGGGCATACGCCCCCCTGATCCGGCCGGACGAGAGCAGCGACGAATGGCGGGTGGTGAAGGCGGCGGACAAGATCTGCGCCTACATCAAGTGCCTGGAGGAGAGAAAGGCCGGCAACCAGGAGTTTGAAATGGCCAGGAAAACCACCAAGCGCGCCCTGGACCGCATCGACCTGCCGGAGGTGCAGGATTTCATCCAGGAATTCGTGCCCGGCTTTTCCCTGACCCTGGACGAGATCAGCGAGGAAACGTAAGGAAGGACTTGCCTGCCGGGACTTTTTTGCATATAATAAACAGAATCCCCTTTCCGGCGGCCGTCAGGGGCCGGAGAGCGGGCAGGAACTGGAAAAGGGCCATTCATCGCCGGTCCTTTTTTTGACGGACCGGAAAAGGAGAGGTTGAATGCAGCAGGATCCCAATCGCGGAAGCGGTCCGGACGAGGGCTGGAGCGAGCGCAGGAACGGGGACGACCCGTTTTACGCAGAGGGTCAGTGGACCCAGGTCACCAGCCGGGGCGCGCAGGAAAGCGCCCCCGGCCAGCGTTCCGCGCCCGCGGGCATGCCTCCGGCGTATTCCGGGAACGTTTCCCTCCCCCCACAGCCGGCGGAAGAAGGCTGGGGCAAGGGCTCCTTCCGGGGAAAGAGCGGCGGAGGGCTTTTCAGGCATCGGGACACAAAAGGCCTATCCCCGGACCGTCCCCCGGAACCCCCCGGGAATCGGGGCCCGTCCGCACCGCCGCAGCCTATGGACAGGGGCCAACCGTACGGCGGCGCTGCCTGGCCCGGGGACGCCCGGCAGCAAACGTATCCCCCGCAGCCAACCTATGCGCCGCAGCCCGGCCCCTATGGGACGTATCCAACGCCGCAGGCGGAGCAGAGGGGCGGTGCGAATGCGCCGCAGCCCTTTCCGGGACAGCCTGCCCCCCGGCAGGAAGGCGGGACCGCCTCCGGCGAGCCTCCTGCGGAGGAAGAAAAGAAGGATGAAGCGGTCCAGTCCCGCACGGTCCATATCCGCGTACCCTCCGAAACGTCCATCGCCCGCTCCATGCCTGCCACAGGCATTCCCAGGCGGGACAGGAGCGTGTCCCGCAGCGTCTATGTGCTCATTGCCCTGGTGGCCATTCTTGCGGCCGGCGCGGCGGTGTTCATGATGCTGCGCTCCTCGAGCCAGGAATACGCCTACGTGACAAGGAGCACCCTGTCCACAAGCTATGCCGGGGACGCTCTGGTGGTGCGCAACGAGACGGTGTACACCCAGGAGGGGGTCAGCCGCGTGGAGTACATCGCCGAAGAGGGCGCGGACGTCCAGCGGGCCGAAAACGTGTGCGTGGTGTATTCCTCCGGCTTTTCCGACAAGGAACTGACGACCCTGGCCAATTACCGGCGCCAGATCAAGGATTACCACAAGACCCTGCTTGCCGGCACCACCACCAAGGACGTGCAGCTGGACCGGCTTGAAAACAACGTGCTGAACCTGGCGGGCGAGATCCAGAACATGATCCAGGAAAACCGCGGCAGCCTGGTCAACGAGGAAGCGAAGCTGACGGAGGCCATGCAGGCGCGGCAGGTGTACCTGAAGCAGAAGTACCCCGACGACCAGAAGCTGGCCCGGCTGTACGATGATGAGAACACCCAGCTCCAGCGGATCTCCTCCTGGACCAAGCAGTATGCCGCGGCGGCGGGCGGGATCGTTTCCTTCTACACCGACGGCTATGAAAACGCCCTGAACCTGAACAATTATGCCGGTTACACCCCCACGGAGATCCGGGCCCTGTACAACGGGAACGTGCCTTCCTCCCCCGGGGTGACCAAGAACACCGTGGCGATCTACCGCCTGGTCCGTCAGGGAAGCTGGGTGGTGCTGCTTTTGTGCGACAACCGGGAGTGGGTGCCCGTGGAGGGGCGTACCTATAAGCTTTTGATCGAGGGCTTTGATTCCACGGTGGTCAACGCCACGGTGGAGTCCTTTACCCGCTCCGGAGGGGAACTCCTGGTGCGGCTCACCGTGACGGGGGACATCAACATCGGCAACATCCTGTACATGCGCGCCTGCCGGGTGCAGCTGGGGGAATCCGTGGACAGCCTTTCGGTGCCCTCCCGTGCGTTGTACACCCGTCAGGGCCGTATCGGCGTTGTCATTGCCACCCAGAGCGGCGAATACTGGACCGGGGTGGAGGTCATTTCCAACGACGGCGTGACCGCCCATATCATCCCGGAAAACCTGGGGGTGCTCTATGAGGGGATCCCGGTGCTCCTGTTCTGAGGGGGAGTGAAGATGACAGCCTTTGAGCCTATCACCGCCGAGCGTCTTGCGGAAAACGTTTACCGGGTCCGGCAGGTCCTGGAGAGGGAAAGTCAGGCCTTTGGCCGCCCGCCCAGGCTGATCGCAGTGACCAAGTATGTGTCCGCCAGCCAGGCCCTTTTGCTCCGGGAAGCGGGCGTGACGGACATCGGGGAAAACCGGGTCCAGGTCCTGCGGGAAAAGCTGCCCCTGATCAGCGGAAAATTTTCCGTTCATCTGATCGGAAGGTTGCAAACCAACAAAGTTAAATATATAATGAAAGATGTGCGTATGATCCACTCCGTGGATCGCGTCGGCCTTTTAAGGGAGATCGACCGGCAGGCGCGTTTGAACGGGGTCGAAATGGATGCGCTGGTGGAAATGAATATCACCGGGGAACCCCAGAAGGGCGGGCTGACGGAGGACGCGCTCCCGGCCTTCCTGCGGGAAGCATCGGAGCTTGAAGGCGTTCACCTTCGGGGACTGATGACGATGATGCCGCTCGACGCGCCCCGGGCGTATATTTTTGAGCGTTTTACCCACATGCGGGTGCTTCTGGACCGGGCCCGGCAATTGCCGGGCGGACAGGAGATGGAAGAACTCTCCATGGGCATGAGCCAGGATTATGATCTGGCCGCCCGGGCAGGCGCCACCATGGTCCGGGTGGGCAGCGCCCTCTGGAGAGCGTGACCGCCCGCCGGAAGAGGACCCTCATATTTGATTCATGGACAGGGAGGATGGCTTCAATGGCCCTGAGCGATTCCTTGATGCAGCTGAAAAGCAAAGTGACCAGCGCCGTCAATAATTTCTTTTACCCCAAGGGGGAGTACCCGGAGGATGAACGGGTCAGCGGCAAAAAAGGCGGCTTTGGCCGGAAAACCCCGGTAAATCCCCCTTCCTACGGGGAAAACAGCTACGAAGGCGGCCCCTGGCAGGACCAGGAGGAAGCCCCGAATCCCTTTGGCACGGGGCCGTACGTCCGCCCTGTGCCGCAGGAGAGCAATCCGAACGCGAACACCAATCCCTATACGGCGCCCCAGGGGGCCCAGGCGCCCCAGGCCGGCTGGTCCGGGGCGGGCTACAAGCCCCCGCAGCAGCAGGCGGCCCCCCAGCAGGGAATGGGCCAGCAGCAGGCGGCGGACAACCTGGTCTATTTCCCCTCCCAGGAAGCCCAGCGTCCTTTGGAGGCGGAGAATGCCTTCGCCGCCAGGGTCATCAACGCCCGGACCGTGTCTGACTGCTACAGCGCCATTACCCAGCTCCGCCTGGGGGACATGGTGGTCCTGGTGATGGATTCCATCACGGACCCCGCCGAAATGCGGCATTACGTGGACATGCTCAGCGGCGCCTGCTACAGCCTGCGGGCCACCATCACCAAGCTGAGCCGTCACGGCGCCTATCTGATCTGCCCCTCCCGGGTGCGGGTGTATGTGGACGCCGCCACCAATCAGCTCAATTCCTCTGCCCGGCAGCCCCAGCGGCCCCTTCAGAATCCCTACGGCCAGGTCCGGGGCGGCGCCGGGATGGGTTACGGCCAGAATCCGTACCAGAATCCCTATCCGAATTACCAGCAGCCCTATGGGCAGGAGCAGAACCGGGCCCCTTTTGAGGCCGGCGCGGCGTCCCGGAGCGGCGGAATGGATTATTACGGACGCAGCGCCATGCCGGACGCCTACGGGACCGCCGACCATCTTCAGCCCTACGCCAACGGCTATATGCCGGACGGCCCTGTGACCATGGAAGAAGCCCGGGCGCTGTAAGGGAGCCTTGAACGCCGAAAGAGAGAGAGGAGACAGACATGGCCATCACGGTACAGATGATCGAGGAAAAAGAATTCAAGATCAAGGTCAAGGGATACGACCAGCAGGAAGTGGATGAATTCCTGGATGCCATCTGTGACGAGATGGTGGCCATGCAGGCGGAGATCAACAGCCTGCAGAACAAACTCCGCACCCAGCCATCCCCCCTGCCCGGGGCCTTCGGCTCCGTGCCCACTCCCGCCCCCAGAAAGGCGGAGCCGGTGCAGCCCGCCGCGCCCGCCTCCAGGGACACGAGCGAGGCGGCCCGGAAGCTTTTGGACAACGCCCAGCAGGTGTACGACCAGATGGTGGCGGACGCGCGCAAGGAAGCCGATGAGATCGTGTCCGGCGCCAGGGCCCGGGCAGAAAGCGCCGTCGGGGACCTGGAGAACGAAAAAGAGCGCCTCAAGAGCGAGATCGAGACCCTGAAGGCGGCCGCCCGGGATTACAAAAACCGGTTCCTGCGCCTGATCGAGGATCAGACCCACGTCATCAACGCGGAGGATGAGCTGTTCAAGGAAGACTGAGGATCGTCCGCGCGGGGGAGGAGAAGCGTCCTCCCCTTCTTTTTGTGTTCCTTTCTTCAAAAGGGGAGGAAGGAAAGGAAAACGAATCATCGGAAGGATTAGGCGCATGAAAAAATGGATCCGACACTACGCGGCCCGGTACCGGAAGGAATGCATCCTGGCCCCCCTGTTCAAAATGCTGGAGGCTTTTTTTGACCTTTTGGTGCCCCTGGTGGTCGCGCGCATCATCGATACCGGCATCCGCACAGGGGACCGGGGCTTTATCCTGGGCCAGTGCCTGGTGCTGGCGGCCATGGCCCTGGTGGGCCTGGCCTGCTCCTTTACGGCCCAGGCCTTCGCCGCGCGGGCGGCGACGGGGACCGCCGCTTCCCTGCGGCACAGGATGTACGGCAAAATCCAGGAAATGTCCTGCCAGACCCTGGACAGCCTGGGGACCTCCACGCTGATCACCCGGCTGACCTCGGACGTGAACCTGGTGCAGAACGGCGTCAACATGTTCCTGCGCCTGTTTCTTCGGTCCCCCTTCATCGTGTTCGGGGCCGTCATCATGGCGCTTCGGATCGACGCGGGCATCGGACTGGTTTTTGTGGCCGCGGTGCCGGTGCTGGCGTGGATCGTGTTCGGCGTCATGCGCCGCACCTCGCCCATGTACAAAAAAAACCAGGAAATGCTGGACAGGGTGACCCTGACCACCCGGGAAAACCTTTCCGGGGTCCGCGTGGTCAGGGCCTTTGGCCGCGAGGAGGCCGAAAAGCAGGCCTTCCGGACGGAAAACGACGCGCTGTTTGAAGGCCAGACCGCGGCCGGGAGGGCGGCGGCGCTTTTGAACCCGCTGACCAACGCGGTGATCAACCTGTGCATCATCGCCATCCTGTATTTCGGGGCGGGCAAGATCGACAGCGGCGCGCTGGCGTCTGGAAACGTGATCGCCCTGGTGAATTACATGAGCCAGATCCTGGTGGAATTGGTCAAGCTGGCCAACCTGATCGTGCTGCTCAGCCGCGCGGCGGCCGGCATGGGCCGGATCGCCGGCATTCTGGACATGGACACCGTCCGGGAGCGCCTTGAGGACGACGGGAAGGGGGATCCGGCGCGGGCGGTGGCCTTTGAGGGGGTCAGCATGCGCTACGGCGACGGGGAGGAAAGCCTGACGGACATCACCTTCAGCGCCCTGCCGGGGCAGACCGTGGGGATCATCGGGTCCACCGGCGCCGGAAAAAGCACCCTGGTCAGCCTGATCTCCGGGGCCTACGGTGCCACGGAGGGCAAGGTCCGCCTGTTCGGGAAGGATATCAAAAGCCTGACGGAGGATCGGATCCACGCGCTTGTGGCGGTGGTGCCCCAGAGAAGCCAGCTGTTCAAGGGGACCGTCAGAAGCAATCTGTATTGGGGAAGGAAGGACGCCCCGGAGGCGGAATTGTGGGAGGCCCTGGAGAAGGCCCAGGCCGCTTCCTTCGTCCGGGAAAAGGAGGGCGGTCTGGACGCGGAGATCGAGCAGGGCGGGCGCAACCTGTCCGGCGGACAGCGCCAGCGTCTGACCATTGCCCGGGCCCTGCTGGCCCGGCCGCGGATCCTGATCCTGGACGACGCCTCCTCCGCCCTGGATTTTGCCACGGACCTGAAGCTGCGCAGGGCCCTTGCGGCCATGGAAGGCACCACGGTCTTTCTGGTCAGCCAGCGGACCGCTTCCCTCCGGGATGCGGATTTGATCCTGGTGCTGGAGGACGGCCGCCTGGTGGGCAAAGGGACCCATGCGGAACTTATGGAAACCTGTCCCGTGTACAGCGAGATCCACTACAGCCAGAACAGGAAGGAGGACGAGGAATGCCCCGCGGAGGAATAAACAAAAACAAGGCGGCGTTGAAAAGGCTGCTCGCTTACGCGCGCCCTCACCGCCGGGACCTGGCGGCCTCCGTGCTGTGCGCGGCGGCGGCCGCGGCCTGCGCCCTTCTGATCCCGGTCTGGTCCGGCAGGGCCATTGACGCCATGACGGGCCTGAAAGGGGTGGAGATGAGCCGGGTGGGGACGGCGCTGATGTGCATCGCCCTGGCCGCGGCCCTGGCCTCCGCGGCCCAAAGGGGGCTTGCCCTGGCCAACAACCGGATCACTTATTCCATTGCCAGAAGGCTCCGGAACGAGACCATGGAAAAGCTGCACCGCCTTCCGCTGTCCTACCTGGACGCGCACCCCACGGGGGATTTGGTCAGCAGGATGATCTCGGATGTGGATACCCTGACCGACGGGCTCCTGATGGGGCTGACCCAGCTGTTTACGGGTGGGGTGACCATCCTCGGCACGCTGGGAGTGATGCTGGCCCTGGATCTGCGCATCGCCCTGGCGGTGGTGCTCCTGACCCCTCTGAGCCTGTTCATGGCGGGCTTTATCACCTCCAGGACCCAAAGGTATTACGTGGATCAGGCCCGGGTTCGCGGGGAGGAGACCGCCCTGATCAACGAAATGGTGGAGGGGCAGAAGGTGGTGCGCGCCTTTGGCTATGAGGAGGAGGCCCTGAAGGAATTTGACCGTCTCAACGAGGAACTGCGGGAGGTCAGCCGGAAGGCCACCTTCTTCTCCTCCCTGACCAATCCCTCCACACGCCTTGTCAACAACGTGATCTATGCCGCCGTATGCGGTTTTGCAGCCTGGCTGTGCATGGACGGAAGCATCACGGTGGGGGAAATGAGCGTGTTCCTGAGCTATGCCAGCCAGTATGCAAAGCCCTTCAACGAGATCAGCGGCGTGGTGGCCGAGCTCCAGAACGCCCTGGCCTGCGCGTCCCGGGTGTTTGAACTGCTGGACGAAAAGGACCAGGTTCCGGACGCCGCGGAGCCCGCCGCGCTGACGGCGGAGGGCAGGGTGGAGATCGAGGACGTGTCCTTCTCCTATGTCCCGGAGCGGAAACTGATCGAGCATTTCAACCTGAAGGTGGAGAAGGGAAAACGGGTGGCCATTGTCGGCCCCACCGGCTGCGGCAAAACCACCCTGATCAACCTGCTGATGCGCTTTTACGACGTGGACCGGGGCAGCATCCGGGTGGACGGTGCCGACATCCGCGGAGTGACCAGGCATGCCCTGCGAAGAAGCTACGGCATGGTGCTGCAGGAAACCTGGCTCAAAAGCGGAACGGTGCGGGAGAACATCGCCTATGGCCGGCCGGACGCCACGGAGGAGGAGATCCTCCGGGCGGCCAAGGCTGCCCACTGCCATTCCTTTATCCGCAGGCTGCCAAAAGGCTATGACACGGTCCTTGGGGAAAACGGCGGCTCCCTGTCCCAGGGACAGAAGCAGCTTCTGTGCATCGCCAGGGTGATGCTGATCCTGCCGCCGATGCTGATCCTGGATGAGGCCACCTCCTCCATAGACACCCGGACGGAAGTGCTGATCCAGGAGGCCTTCTCCCGACTGATGAAGGGCCGCACCAGCTTTATCGTGGCCCACCGGCTTTCCACCATCCGGGACGCGGACACCATCCTGGTCATGCGGGACGGGCACATCGTGGAACAGGGGAATCACGAGACCCTCCTGGCGGGGGGAGGCGTCTACGCAGGGCTCTACAAAAGCCAGTTTTCCGGGGTGGCCACCTGAACCCAAACAAAAAAACACCGTTTTCGTCCGGGGATCCGGCGGAAACGGTGTTTTTTTGTCCTCAGGCCCGTCCGGGCACGTTTTCGGGATGCGGGTCATGGCCGGACAGCCGCTGCCAGGCAACCTGTTCCCAGGGAGTGCCGGGACGCCCCCAGTTGCAGTAGGGGTCGATGGAAATGCCGCCCCGGGGATTGAAGCGTCCCCAGACCTCGATGTATTTGGGATCCATCAGGGCCCGAAGGTCCTCCATGATGATGTTGATGCAGTCCTCGTGAAAATCTCCGTGGTTGCGGAAGGAGAACAGGTAGAGCTTCAGGCTTTTGCTCTCCACCATTTTTTCGTCCGGGACGTAGGAGATGGTCACCGAACCGAAGTCCGGCTGGCCGGTGATGGGGCAAAGGGTGGTGAATTCCGGGCAGTTGAACTTGACAAAATAATCGTGGTCCCGATGGCGGTTCATGAAGGTCTCAAGGACCTCCGGGGCATACTGGTCGGAATAAACGGTGCCCCTGCTGCCCAACTGGGTCAGGGATTCCTGCTGCTTGTCTCTCATGGGTTCGTCTCCTTGAAGGGTTGGTTTCAGTCGGTGAAGGGAAGAAAGCCGCTGCGGGCGGCGGCGATGGCCGTCAGACGGAGGGCCCCGTTGTAATGGAGGTTCAGCCGTCCGCCGCCGGTCCATACCGCCTCCCGGTCCAGAACCAGCTCCGCCTCGGCGCATTCCCCGCTGCGAAGCAGGGTGCGGGGGGGCAGGCGGTGGTTTTCGGGCCCCGCAAGGAAGTGCAGGTGCGCGCCGCATTCCTGCCGGGTCTCCGGAAAATACACCGTGACGCCGCTTCCGTCCGGGACGCTGGCGACCCCTGTCACGGTGTCCTCCAGGTTCATCACAAGGCAGGGGAGGCGTTTCCCGTGAAGGGTCTTCTCAAGGGGCGGACGCTTCCTGAGTTCGTCCAGGGCGTCGTCCAGCTCGCTCAGGGCGCCTCCGAAGGGGCCCTTGGGATGGGCCTCCATCTGCTCCACGGCCTCGCGGTAATTGCCAAGGACGCATTTGACCGGCCAGCGGCCCGTGTAGTCCTCCACCAGCTGCTCCGATTCCACGCGGATATTGGAGATGCGTTTGGCGGAGCGGGCCTGTCCGAACAGGCTGATATAGAGGATTACCTGGGAAATGCCCAGGATGCCCAGGGCGCGCAGCTGCCCGATGGCGTTCCGGCCCATGCCGGTCCGCCCGTTGATGACCAGGACCGCAGCGTCCGGGGGATCGGGCATGGCCGCGAGGCAGCAAAGCTGCTCGTCCCCGGCCGTATCGGTGATGTCAAAGGACCGGAGGCGGCCGTGGAAGGCGCACGTCACGGCGCGTACATGGGCGCCGCCGATCCACCCGTTCCCGTCGGGGTTGGAGGCGGAGCCGACAAAGCGCCGGCGGGGGGCGCACAGGTCCTCGTAAAAAACCTGGTTGGGCAGGTCATTCAGGGCAAAATAGCGGGCCAGGGAGGCCAGAAGGGTGGTTTTGCCGCTTCCTTCGTCTCCCAGGAAGATCACGCTGACAGGGGCGGACTCACTCATGACGTTCCTTTCTGCCGCAGGGCTCGGGGGAAGTGAAAACAGTTTATTATAGGAGCCGGGCGGGGCAAAAGTCAATATTGCGCCGGGGAGAGACAAAAGCGCCTTTTTGTGGTATGCTGGAATGCGCCGGGCGCCGGACGCCCGGCGGAAAAGGCATACAGGAAAGGGACGAATTGGAATGACCCTGAAAAAACGCGTTTGGTTTTACTTGGCGGCGCTGGCCGTCTGCGCGGTCCTTTCGCTTCCGTGGGCAGGCGCTTTGGCGGACACCCTGGGGTTTGCGCGCCTGACGGATTCCACTAACGTGCGCTCAGGCACCACGGTCAAGGGCGGGGCGCTGGATCCGGGGAACGTGATCTACCGGCTGAAGGAAAACGATATCGTCTATATTTTTGAGACCCAGGTGGGGACCGACGGGGATCTGTGGTATCACATTACCTGCCAGTACAATGACGAGGGCAGCCTCCGCCCAAGGCAGGGCTGGATCTCTTCCCGGTATGCCGAGACGGGCCTGTATGATCATGTGAAGGCCATCAGCGCCGGGAACAACGGGTTTCTGGCTTTAAGGGAGGACGGAGGGGTCCGGGGAGCGGCAAAGCTCGGGAACGCCACCTCTGCCTTCTACCGGGAACTGGAGGGCCTTCAGGGGGTCGTCTCCGTCTGGGCCGGGGAGGATTTCTATGCCTGCATTTTTGAGGACGGGCGGGAATTCACCCTGGGAAGGGAACCCGGGAGCCACCCGCTGATCACGGCGGGGGAAGTGGCCTTTGACGTTTTCCAGCGGGAACGCACCGTCCTGACCAGGGACGGGGGGCTGTTCTCCACCGCGGATCTTGCCTGGGTGTATCCGGAGACCATGCCGGACCTGACGGGGGTGAGGGAAGCGGTGCAGCGGCAGGCCAGCCTGTTTGTCCTCCTCGGGGACGGGACGGTGGCCTGCGCGGGCATGGACAGCGGCATCTTCTTTATCATGGAGGAGGAAATGCCGGATTTTTCCGCCCTGTCCGACATCGTTTCCATCGACACCGTGCTCTGGCATCCCCAGGATGTGTATTTTTATGAGGTGTTCGCGGCGGTGGACAGCCAGGGGAAGGCCCATATCAGCCCCCGGGCGGTGGAGATCCTGACCGACGATTGGACCGATCTGACCCGGATCTCCCTGGCGGCGGACTACCTTGTTGGGGTCCGGGCCGACGGGCGGGTCTACGCCGCGGGCAGGCAGAAGGAGATCTTGGAGGAGGTGTCCCAATGGACGGACATCATCGACGTTTCCTGCGCGGACAAGTACTGCGTGGGGCTCAGGCGGGACGGCACGCTGGTCTTCGCGGGCAAATTCGATTTTGAGTAAGGGGCCTACGCTTTCCGGTCCGCCTCCGGGTCCCCGCCGTAGAGGCGGCACAGGTCCTTCAGGGTGCAGGCCTCGCAGTCGGGCTTCCGGCTGTGACAGACCCGGCGGCCGTGCCAGATCAGCCAGTGGTGGGCACGGCTCCATTTTTCCTCCGGGATCGCCTGCATGAGCTGCTCCTCCACCTTTTCCGGGGTCAGGGCATCCGCCAGCCCCAGGCGGTTGGCGGTCCGGAACACATGGGTGTCCACGGGAATGGCGTTTTTCCCAAAGGCGAAGGCCAGGACGACATTGGCGGTCTTCCGGCCCACGCCGGGCAGCCGGGTCAGTTCCTCCAGGGTGTCGGGGACGCGGCCCCCAAATTCCTCCCGGATCATGCGGCAGGCGCGGACGATGTTTTCCGCCTTGCTTTTGAACCCGCAGGAGCGTACGTAGCCGTAGAGGATCTCCGGGGTGGTTTCGCTCATGGCTTTGACATCCGGGAAATCCCGGAAAACCGCCGGGGTCACCTGGTTGACCCGCTGGTCGGTGCACTGGGCGGACAGGATGGTGGCGACCAGGGTCTCATAGGGGTTGGTAAAGTGCAGTGCCGGACCGGCATCGGGGTACAGCCGCTCCAGTTCCTGAAGGATCCGTGCGTTTTTTTGGGACCGTTCCTTGTCTTGCGTCATGGCGGGCCTCCGTTTTTCAAGGGGATTTCAGGCCGATTGTAGCCTTTTTTGCGCCCGGGTGTCAACGGCCGGAGGGACAAAAGGCTTTTTTTTCTTTCAGGGCTGCCGGGAGGGCGAATTGGCGGTTGAAAGTTGCCTGGACAAATGGTATAATACCCAGGAACGGAAAAGAAAAGACCCGGTATCCGGCGCGTACCGTGAAGGAAGGGGCGCCGCCGGCAGGGTTCAACGTCAATCATGGAGGAGTGAACGGGTATGAATAAGCTGCTCAAAGAATTCAAAGACTTCGCCATGCGCGGCAACGTCGTGGATATGGCCATCGGTGTTGTCATCGGCGGCGCCTTCGGCAAGGTGGTCACCGCGGTCATCGACATCTTCCTGACCCCCATCATGGAAGCCCTGCCCAAGCTGGAAAACGGCGGGACCGGGTTTGTCGGCTCCCTGATCAGCTTCGTGGCCGTCCTGGTGGAATTCCTGCTGACCGCCCTGGTGCTTTTTGTCATCGTCAAGGCCATCAACAAGGCCAAGAACATCAACAAGAAGCCCGAAGCCCCCAAGGAAGAGCCCCGCAAGTGCCCCTACTGCCTGACAGAAGTGGACAAGAAGGCCACCCGCTGCCCCCACTGCACCAGCGACATCGCGGGCAAATAAGCCTGCTGCCTTACGCGGAAGCTTCAGCCGCCCCTTCCGGGCGGCTTTTTTAACGAAAGGATCGTATGAGGACAAAAGATTTTGATTATGCCCTGCCGGAAAGGCTGATCGCCCAGCACCCCCTGGAGCAGCGGGACTTGGCCAGGATGATGGTCCTCTCCCCCAAAAACAGGACGAGGGAGGACAGGGTCTTCCGGGACCTGCCGGAGTACCTTGCCCCCGGAGACGCCCTGGTGCTGAACCAGACGAGGGTGATTCCCGCCCGGCTCCTGGGGGAGAAGGAGGATACCCATGTGCCCTGCGAGATCCTGCTGCTTCGCAGGCTGGACAAGGATACCTGGGAAACCCTGGTGCGCCCGGGACGCCGGCTGCGCAAGGGCGCCCGGGTGCGGTTCGGGGACGGCGCCCTGACGGCTGTCATCGGGGACACCACCGACGCGGGGGGACGGGTGGTCACCTTTGCGTATGAGGGGGTTTTTGAAGCCGTTCTGGACGCCCTGGGGGAGATGCCCCTGCCCCCTTATATCCACGAAAAGCTCCGGGACCCGGAGATGTACCAGACCGTGTATGCCCTTAAGGAGGGCAGCGCCGCGGCGCCGACGGCCGGGCTGCATTTTACCCCGGAGGTGCTTTCCCGCCTGCGGGACAAAGGGGTGCACGTCATTCCGGTGCTGCTGCATGTGGGGCTGGGTACCTTCCGGCCCGTCAAGGAGGAGGACGTGGAAAACCACGTCATGCACGAGGAATACTATGAGGTGACGGAGGAAGCGGCCCGGGAGATCAACGCCTGCAGGGCGGCGGGCGGCCGCATCGTCTGCGCCGGGACCACCACCGTCCGCACCCTGGAAAGCGCCGCGGACGAGGCGGGCGTGGTCCACGCGGGCAGCGGCATGACCCGCATCTTTATCCGTCCCGGGTACCGTTTCAGGGCCTGCGATATGCTGATGACCAATTTCCACCTGCCCCAGAGCACCCTGCTGATGCTGGTCAGCGCCATGACGGGGCGGGAATTCGCCCTGGAATGCTACCGGGAGGCGGTGGAGAAGGAATACCGGTTTTTCTCCTTCGGGGACTGCATGCTGATCCTGGACAGCGTTCCGCCGGAGGAGACCCTTTGAACAGGACAGGGCTGCCGCGGTTTTTCTGCTTCCGCGGCAGCCCTGTTTTTTTGTTTTGGGAAAAGCGGTCACCGGGGACTGGTCCAGAGAAAATGCATGGACAGGGGAAGCTGCTTTTCCCAGTCGGCCTCGCAGTGCTCCCCGCCCGTCTGGCAGTGGAGGCGCACGGCGCAGCCCCGGTCCCGGAGGGCGAAGGCCGTCTCCCGGTTTCGCCGGAAGGTCGGACTGGTCCGGTCGGTCCTGCCCTCGTCGGCCTTTCCAAGGGCCTCTTTGCTGCCCCAGGACAGGTAGACCCGGGTGTCCGGACTGATGGGGCAGGAGCGGATGTCCCGCGTAAGCTTGGGCATGCAGAAACCGATGGCGCTGGAGAGGCAGGCGGCCTTGGAGAAGACCCCGTTATAGCGGACCACGCCGTACAGGGCCATCAGGCCGCCCATGCTGCTGCCGCCGATGCCGGTGCATTCCCGGAAGGGAAGGGTGGGCAGTTCCCGGTCCACTTTGGGCTTGATGTCCTCCACGATCCAGCGCATCGTTTGGTCCCCCAGTCCCTCAAAGCGGGAGAAGAACCCCCGTTTGGCGGGATAGGGCAGGTATTCGTTCAGCCGTTCGTCCCCTTCATGGCCGCACTCCATGCCGATGATGATCATTTTCTTTTGCCAGCGGTCCAGGAACCGGGACAGTCCCCAGGATTTGCCGTAGGTGGCGTCGGAATCCAGGAACAGGTTGTGCCCGTCAAAGAAATACATGACCGGCGCCCGCTCCCCCTCCGCGAGGTCCGGTACGTAGATATGCAGCGGGCGGTTTTTGCCGTTGGGCGTGTAAATAAAATCTTCCTTGAAAAGCATACGGCGCAGGTCCTTTTACTCCGGGATCCGGGTGACCATCAGGCCCAGCAGGGTGAATTTGCCGTCCAGGGGTTCGACGGTGACCAGGTGCTTACCGTTCTCCTTTTGGGCAAAAACCTCCTGGGCCGTGATGGCGTTGCCCCAGCCGCCGGTGAAATCGGCGTCGAGCACCGCCGCCTCCTGCCCGTCCACCAGGATGCGGGCGCGCCCGCTTTTGCCGTCCACGGTTTTCAGGTACAGGATCCCCAAACGGGCGCAGTCGGTCTCAAAGGTGATCCCCTCCCCGGCCTTCAGGGCGGTCCAGCCCTTTTTGTAGAATTCGCCGGAGGTGCCTTCGTTAAAGCAGCCCCTGCTAAGCACGGTGGCGCTGGTATAGTCCTCGATATGGCAGGCGGGATAGCGATCCTCAGTCACAGGGGGGAGGTCGAAGGGCGCGGGTTCCTCCAGGGAGGAAGCGCGGGCAAGGACGCCGGAAAGATACCGCGTCAGCAGGGAGGCGACCACCTGGTGCCCCAGCGCGGAGGGATGGACCTGGTCCCCGCTCAGCTCCGCGGCGGTATGGACCTTTTCGCGGATCATGGCCTGGAACACGTCCGAAGCGGATACGGAGGGCAGGCGGTAGGCCTTCCCGATGGTCTGATGGACCGCCTGGGCGGTGGCACCGTTGGTCTGGCCCATGAAGAGCAGCAGGACTGCGGGGGAGGAGGGCGCCTTCAGGATGGTACGGACCAGGCTGTCGTAGGCGTACCGGGTGACGGCGTTCCTTCCGTCGTCGTTGACGGAGAACTCCACCAGCACCAGATCCGGGTTCCTCCGGAGGACGTCCGCTGCCACCCGGTGGACCCCCAGATAGGAGTCCGTTCCGCCGATGCCGGCGTTGACAAAGGTAAAGGAGGCCTTCGGGAAGGTTTCCTGCCACCAGGAGAAGAACAGCCTGGCGTAGGGGGAGCGGTCGGGGTACGGATCGTCGGAAGCGCCGACGGAAACGGTTCCCATGGTGATGGACCCGCCGATCAGGGCAATGGTGAGATCCTCACCGTTTTCGGCCCTGCGCAGGACCGAGGCCAGGGCGCGGTCATCCATGTCATATCCGGGGACGGAGACCTCGTACAGGTCCTCGGGCACCGGGGAAGGGAGCGCATCGGCCCTGGCACGGCCAAGGCAGTGAAACAAAAGCGCGGCTGCGGATGCGAAAAGCAACAGGGATTTCATCGGACAGGCCCTCCTTTAGGATGGAAAAGTGGTTCTTTGATCTCTTCGTCGGTGATAAGACGGTCCGCGCGCATGTCAAAGGGTTCGCGCGGAACGCGGGGCAAAAGAAACAGGCTGGGGCACACGAGCAGGGATCGACCCGGATATCCATCCAGATACCGGTCGTAATACCCGCCGCCCTTTCCCAGGCGGAAGGCGTTCCGGTCGGCCCCCAGGCAGGGCAGGACGGCAAGGTCCGTCCGCTCCCTGGGCAGGACAGGCGCGTCCCTCCCCGGCTCCGGCAGGCCGAAGAAGCCGGGTCTCAGGTCCCCAAGGCCGGTGATGATCCGGGCGGACATGCACCCTCCTGCGGCGCAAAGGGGAACGGCCAGGGTCTTTCCGTCCCGGAGCACCCGCTCAAGGAACGGCCGGGTGTCGATCTCCCCCGCCGCGCCCACAAAGCAGAAGACCGTTTCCGCTTCGGCGTAAAAGCGATCCTCCCAAAGACGGCGGCAAAGGAGGCCGCTCAGGCGGCGCCATTCCTCCGGGGAGACGGTTTTCAGGCGCTCGCGCAGCAGGGCGCGGAGGCGCTTCTTTTCCTCCCGGACAGGGGAAAAGGGATCGTTTCCGGGCACGGGGGACCCTCCTTTGGCGTGTTTTGCGGTCGTGTGTACCATTGTCCACCCCTTTGCCCGGAATGTCAACCGCAAATTCGGGAACGTGAAACGGGCAGGGTTCGGCGTGCCCGGCAAGGCGGGGAGAGTTGACAAGCGGGGAGAACCCTGCTATATATGTTGTCAAAGAGTAGGGAGACGGGCGTTAAGTGCCTCGCGGACGGGGAGTTTGCCGCGGGGACGAAGGGAAACCGCGGTCCGCCTTCCGCATCCCGCTTTGCGCTCCGGTCCCTGCCGGCATTCGCAAATGACGGGGAAGGAGGTTTTTTTTATGAAGAACAGGGTCTACCGCATCACGATCTGCGCCATGTGCGCGGCGCTGTACTTTGTCCTGGCCTGCTTTGTGTCCATCAAGGCGGGCAACCTTCGGATCACCTTTGCGAGCCTTCCCACCCTGGTCTGCGCCGCGCTGTACGGGCCCGGGTACGCGGCCGTGTCCGCGGGACTGGGGGAATTCCTGAATCAGATGCTTTCCTACGGACTGATGCCCACCACGGCCCTCTGGCTGATCCCGCCCGTCGTACGTGGCGTGATCATGGGGCTGTGGTGCCGGCGGCTGGGCCGCGGCGGGGTCGGACGGGACCATGTGGTCCACAGCACGCGGGCCTATGAAAAGCGCAGGGCCAGGGGCGGGATGCCGGAGGACCATCCCACGGGGTTCCTGGTCTATATGGTGGTGACCGCCGTGTTCATCACCCTTCTCAATACGGCGACCATGTACCTGGACGCCCTGATCGTGGGGTATTCCGCGGCGTATGTGTTCGCGGACTTTTTCCCGCGCCTCCTTTCGGGCATCGTGACGGCGGTGATCCTGGGCCTGGTGGCGCCGCCGGTGCTCAGGGCGCTGCGCGGGGCCCTTCGGGGGCGCTGACGCCCCGGCGGGAAAACGACAAGGCAAAAGATAAAGAAGGAACGGAAACATGGAAATCAACGAAGCCCTGTCCCGGGAGCTGGGACTGAAAAAGGAGCAGGTGGACCGCACGGTTGCCCTGATCGACGAAGGAAACACCATTCCGTTTATCGCCCGTTACCGCAAGGAGGTGACGGGCAGCCTGGACGACCAGGTGCTCAGGCAGCTGGAGGAAAGGCTGAATCAGCTGCGCAGCCTGGACAAGAGGCGGGCGGAAATCCGCGCCGCCCTGGACAAGCTTGAGATCCGGGATCCGGAGGTGCTTGACGCGATAGAAAAGGCCCCCACCCTGACCGCACTGGAGGATTTGTACCGTCCCTACCGGCCCAAACGCCGCACCCGGGCCTCCATTGCCCGGGAAAGGGGTCTGGAGGGTCTGGCGGAGGCCCTGATGAAGGCCGACGCCTTTTCCGTCCGGACCCCGGAGGAAATGGCCCAGCCCTATGTGTCCCCGGAAAAGGACGTTCCGGACGTGGAGGCGGCCCTGCAGGGGGCCAGGGACATCCTGGCGGAAAAGATCAGCGACGATCCGGACCTGCGGGGCGCCCTGAGGACCCTTTGCCGGCGGAACGGCGTGATCTGCACCCGGGCGGCCCGGGACGAGGACAGCGTCTACAGCATGTACTATGACCGCCGGGAGCGGGTCGCCGCGATGCCGCCCCACCGCGTCCTGGCCATGGACCGGGGGGAAAAGGAGGGCTTTCTCAAGGTCAGCCTGGAGACGGAGGAGGAATACGTCCTCCGGGAGATCCGCGGCCGTTACAGCCATCGGGGCCGGACCCAGGCGCAATTGGACCTGGCCTGTGAGGACGCCTGGGAAAGGCTTTTGTTCCCGTCCCTTGAAAGGGACATCCGCGGCGGGATGAGCGAGGAGGCCTCTGCCCAGGCGGTGAAGGTGTTTGCCGACAACCTGTATCCCCTGCTGATGCAGCCGCCCATTCGGGGCAAGGTGACGCTGGGGGTGGACCCCGGCTTCAGGACCGGGTGCAAATTGTGCGTGGTGGATGAAAACGGCAAGGTGCTGGATACCGGCGTCGGGCACTTTACCATTCCCGGCATGACCCGGGGACGGGAAGAGGCCGCCCGGCTGATCAAGGGCTGGGCGGCGAAGTACGGCTTCACGGCCATCGCCATCGGGAACGGAACGGCCAGCCGGGAAAGCGAGCAGTTCATCGTATCCCTGCTCCCGGAATTGCCGGGCAAGGTGGCCTATATGATCGTCAGCGAGGCGGGGGCCAGCGTCTATTCGGCCTCCAAACTGGGGGCGGAGGAATTTCCGGAATACGATGTGTCCCTGCGCAGCGCCGTATCCATCGCGCGCCGCATGCAGGACCCCCTGGCGGAACTGGTCAAGATCGACCCGAGATCCATCGGCGTTGGGCAGTACCAGCACGATGTGAACCAGAAGGCCCTTTCCGAGGCGCTGGACGCCGTGGTGGAAAGGTGCGTCAACTCCGTCGGGGTGGAGGGCACCACGGCATCCGCAAGCCTGCTGAGCCACGTGGCGGGCATCGGGCCGGCCCTGGCCCAAAACATCGTGCGCTACCGGGAGGAAAAGGGCCTTCAAAGCAGGGCGGACCTGAAAAAGGTTCCCAAACTCGGGCCCAAGGCCTTTGAGCAGTGCGCGGGCTTTCTGCGTTTCCGGGAATCCGCCGAGCCCCTGGACGCCACGGCCGTGCACCCGGAGAGCTATGCGGCGGCGCGGAAAATGCTGGAAGTCCTGGGGGTGGAACGGGAAGCGGTCCGGGGCGGCATCGCGGATATCCGCCGCAGGGCGCAGGCTTACGGCACCCAGCGCCTGGCGGAGGAAACCGGCCTTGGGCTGATCACGCTCGGCGATATCCTGTCCGAAATGGAAAAGCCCGGGCGGGATCCCCGGGAGGATCTGCCCAAGCCCGTTCTGCGTACCGACGTGATGGATATACGGGACTTGAAAAAAGGCATGGAGCTGACGGGAACGGTCCGGAACGTGGTGGACTTTGGCGCCTTTGTGGATATCGGCGTGCACCAGGACGGCCTGGTGCACATCAGCCGCATGTCCAGGGAATACATCAAAAACCCCGGTCAGGTGGTCAGAACCGGGGACGTGGTCCGGGTATGGGTCCTGGACGTGGACGAGAAAAAACAGCGCATCAGCCTGAGCATGGTGGGGCCGGAGGAATCCAAATAAGGCCCCTCATACATACCGGTCGACTGTCAGATACAGCCGGCCTTTTTTGCTGGTGCCGCTCTGTCCCCTCAGGACAAATTTGCCATAGCCCCGCACGCTGAAGACGTCCCCCTCCTTCAGACGGGTCCCGGGGTCCGGGCAGATGCGCCCGTTGACAAAGACCTTTTCCCTGCGGAAAAGCTCCGATGCGCTGGACCTGCTCAGGCGGCACAATTCGGCTACCAGCACGTCCGCCCGCTCGCTGGCGGCCAGGACCGTCTCCCTTTTCATTTCCTGGGGCGGGAGCGTTTCGGCCCTGTCCAGCACCCGGCAGCGGACTGGGGTCTGACGCACCTGCGTCAGCTGCGTCAGGGCCCCGGCCATTTCCTGCCGGACAAAGAGGAGCCACCGGGCGCCGTCCCTGCGCTGGTCGCCCAGCACCTCCCGCTCGATGCCCAGGTTCATCAGGGCGCCCAGCACGTCCCGGTGGTCCATTTGCCCGGCGAACTTCTCGCTTTTCGGGGCGATCTCGACGCAGGCGATGGGCCAATCCTCCTCCCCGCCGCCAAAGCGCACCATGCGCCGCTCCGCGTCGGGAAACCCGCCGAAGCTCTCCATGTCCCTCAGCACGCCGCTGCGCGAAAGGTCCAGGGCCACGGAAAGCTCCGGGGCGGACAGGAACCCCAGGTAAAAGCACATGCCCGTCCGCTCCGCCCGGTCGGAAAGCTCCCTCAGCCGTTTTTTCAAAAGTGCCTCTCCGCTGTCCATGCCCGCTCCTTTCCCGCCCGCAGGGGCCGTCTGGAAAAAGAATTGGACAAAGGAAGGCGTTTTCCTTTTTTTCGGGGAAAGGAGGACTTGTTGACACGAAAACCTTCGAAAGACTATAATGAGAAAGACTTCCGGGGCAGGGGGTCCCCGCCCGGAGGGGAGGCTTCGCATGAATCTGAAACATCCGGAAGACAACCGAAAACTGTGGGCCGTGGCGGGCCTTGCGGTCATCGTCCTGTGCATCCTGAACCTGAAAAACGTCCCGGGCGCCTATGTGACCGCCTTTTTCGGGGCGCTCAGGCCCATTCTGACGGCGCTGGTGATGGCCCTGGCCCTGAACGCCCCTCTGCAGCTCCTGCGGCAGGGGCTGGAGCGGCTGGACCGGAAGGGGATCCTGTCCGAAGGGGTCCGGGAGGGCATCGCCATTGCCGTGGTCCTGCTGGTGGTGGTGGCCTTCCTGTATACGGCGGTCACCGTCATCGTGCCCCAGGTCATCCGGATGCTGGAACGACTTGCCAATTATCTGCTCAACGGCGATGACGGATTGCAGGAGCAGGTCCGCAAGATTCTGCGCATTTCCCCGGAAACCTGGAAGTCCACGGTGCAAAGCTGGGTCAACCAGCTCAGCAGCACGGCGGCGGGATACCTGCAGCAGGGGGTCAGCAGCCTGATCTCGATCACCACCGGCGCGGTGAACCTGATGCTTTCCCTGACGATGGCCTTCTACATGATCGCCGCCAGAAAGACCCTGAAAAGACAGTTTTACCGGCTGACGGACGCCCTGCTGCCGGAGCCGCGGGCGGCCCTGGTCCGGAGGACCTTTGAACTGGCGGGCAGCACCCTGTCCAGATGGATCGGCCGGCAGATGCTGGAGGGCATGATCTTTTCCGCCGCGCTGGCGACGGTCATGCTGATTTTGAACCTGCCCTACATCGTTCCGGTGGCTTTTGTGACGCTGTGCCTGTATATGATCCCGTATATCGGGTCCTGGACGTCCTTTGCCATGGGGTTTGTGCTGATGCTGAGCGTGAACCTTCATACCGCCATCGTTTTCGGCATCGCGCTGATCGTGCTGCAGACCCTGGACGGGAACATCCTCAACCCGCATCTGGTGGGGACCAGCGTGGGGCTTCCGCCCTGGCTGTCCCTGAGCGCGGTGTGTTTTTTCGGCGCACTGTTCGGCATCGGGGGCATGTTCCTGGGGGTGCCGGTCTGCGCGGTGCTGTACGCGCTGCTGAAGGAATTTATCGTATCCCGCGAAAAGAAAAAGGCCGCCCTGAGGGCGGAGTCGGGCCGGGAGGCTCCGGAAAAAGAAAAGGAAGGAGAGATCAGCCATGGGGAACAGGAATAACGCGTATCTGCGCAGGGGCTATCTGACCGCGGCGGCGGTGCTGGCGGTCTTTGTGCTTTTTACCTTGCTGGCGGTCACCGTGGACATGGCGGCCGTGCCGGCCAAGGTGGTGACCGCGGACGGATGGGGGAGAAGCGATACGGAGACCGTCCGGGTGGGATTTTCCTCCCTGAACGTGCCCGTTTCGGACAGCCTGGGCTTTTCGGATCTCTGGTTCAGCCTTTCCAAATACCTGGGATATCTTTGCATCCTCCTTGGGGCGGCCTGCGCCTGCGTCTTTGCCGTACAGCTCGTCAGGACCCGTTCGATCCGGAAGGTGGACCACGACGCCAAGTCCGTGGTGTTCCTGATTGCGTTGTTCGTGGTGTTTTATCTGCTGTTTGAGCTTTTGCACGTCAACAACCGTCCCGTCATCGTCGATCCGGCCGAATGGCCGGAGGCCAGCTACCCCTCCACCCATACCCTGATGGGCGTGATGCTGGCGGGCGGGACGGGAATGTTCCTGCAAAAGAGGCTCGGCGCGGGCAGGGGGACCGCTGCGGCCTGGGCCGCCGGGGTCCTGGGCGCCCTGACGGTGGTCACAAGACTGCTGTCCGGGGTCCACTGGCTGACGGATATCCTGGGAGGCCTGCTCCTGGGGGCCGCCTCGCTGCTGCTCTTTCGGACCCTTCTGAAGGCCGGACAGGTGAACGGTTAAAGGCCTTTCCCGCACAGATGCAAAGGACCGCGGCTCTCCCGTAAAGGAGGGCCGCGGTCCTTTTAAAAAAGCGGATCCCCGGCGCAAAACAAGGCTTCCGGGACCTGCCTTGTTTTGCGCCTGTCACCGGATCTCAAAGCAGTACATCTTCGCGTTTTTGTCGCAGGTGCCGATCAGCACACGGTTCCGGTAGACCGCGGGGGAGGCCTCAATGCGGCCGTCGACCTTCGTCTGGCCCAGCAAATGGCCGGTCAGGCCGTCCACCAGGTACAGGTTCCCGCGGGAATCCGCCTGAAAGATCACCCCGTCCCCGAATTCGGAATAGACGGCCACGGGGCTGGATACGGACTCCTGGATGGCCAGGGACCAGACCTCGTGCCCGTCCGCCTTGGCAAGGCACATCAGCTTCGCGCCGCCCCCCTGGACCTGGTTGACGGTGAAATAGACGTAGTCCTTCAGGCCCTTCTGCCCGATGACAGGGCTGGCTTTGCAGCCCGCCACGTCCTCGGAGGTGTTTTTGACACAGTCGATTTCGTTTGTCCAGATCTCCTCGCCGGTCAGGGCGTTGAGCCGGTGAATGGTGACCGGATTTTTCTTGCTCAGCCGGGAATAGGAGGTGTTGCCGGTGTACAGGTCCAATCCCTCCTCCGTCAGGTCCAGGGCCATGGCGGCATCGGTATTGTCCCCGTTGTCATAGGCCCATACGGTTTTCATCAGGGAGGTGTCCACGCACCGGACGATGCCCCAGGCGTCGGCAAGGAACACATACCTGCCATACATGGAAGGGGCGCCCTCGATGGAGGTTTTGTTTTCCCTTTCCTCCCGGGCCAGGGCGTTCATGTAGACGACCTCCGGGCTGACGCTAACGGCGGATCCGCTTCCGTCCAGGGTTAGGGCGCTGTTGAGGCTGATGGTGTACAGAAGGCCGTTTTCCCCGGCCACCACCAGGGCGTCGGACCCGGCGGCGGGGAGGAACAGGGAGGAGGAATCAAAGGCGCCGTTGGGGGAGTACTGGACCTGTTCGGCGCTTTTGCGCCCGTTGAGGAAATACAGGGGCTGCATGGTGATCAGGTCATAAAGGTGATAGCCGATGTCCCCGGTCCCGGAGGGCATTTTGGAAACGGCCTGTCCGAAGGCCATCAGGGGCCAGCCCCGGGGATCCACCGATACGGAGCCCTTCAGGGGGTAGCCGGCCCAAACGCACTCCCGGGTCGGGGCGCCGCTTTCCAGGTCCAGAAAATAGATTTTGCCGTCCTGGGCGGAAAAAAGGACCTCCACCAGGGCTTTTTTGTTTTTGAATTCCGCATCCAGCGGCATGATCTCCCGGATTTCCGCGGCCCATTTGACCACCGCGGGCTGATTGTTCCAGCCGACGCCGTACAGCATGCCATTTTCGGCGGTGCGCAGGCCGGAAAGGGGGACTTCCCAGAGGGGCGTCAGGGTCCCCTCCGCGACTTCGCAGGTGCCAAAGGCGGCGTTCTGCCTCAGGGCGTCCCCCCGGAAGGTATACAGGCCCGAATCCGGGATCAGGGCATAGGGGGTGGAGGCGCTCAGGTCCCCCTCCCGCCGGTAGTCGGTCAAAAGCGTGCCGCCGGTATAGACCGCTTCCTTCAGCCCCAGGGTCTCCGGGGCGGACACGGCCGCGCCCGTGACGGTCAGCGGGGGCGCCTCCTCCTCCGCCGGCGCGGGGACAGGGGCGGCAAGCAGGAAAAGGGCAGTCAGGGCGGATAAAGCCTTTCTCATCGGTTCCTCCGGTTTTTCCGGGCCTGGGAGGCACGGAAGGATGGCCCCATTATAGCAAAACCGGGCGGAAATGCCAACTGTTCCCGCCGGGGACGGAACAGAAGAAGAACAAAAACCGTCCAAACAGGGCATTGAAGATTGCTCCCCCGGCGGGTATAATATACAGGATACCGTCAAAGGACGCCTGGGGGAACTTCCACCGGACGCCGCGGCGCGAAACCGGAAGGAGAAGAGCGATTATGAAATATGCCATTGACATGCATCTGACGGATACGCCCAGGGAAAAACCCACGGACGAAAGCAAACTGGGGTTCGGCCGGATCTTTACGGACCATATGTTCCTCATGGATTACAGCCGCAAGGATGGCTGGACCAACGGGCGCATCGTTCCCTTCGGGCCGCTGCCCATTCACCCCGCTTCCACGGTCTTCCATTATGGCGCGGAGATTTTTGAGGGCATGAAGGCCTACCGCCTGAAGGACGGCAGCGTCCAGCTGTTCCGCCCGCTGGAGAATGTGCGCAGGATGAACAATTCCGCCCGGAGGATGTGTCTGCCTGTCCTGGATGAGGAGGGCGCCCTGGAGATCATCAAAACCGTGGTGCGGGTGGATCAGGATTGGGTGCCCCATCAGGTGGGGACCAGTCTGTACATCCGGCCCTTCATGTTTGGCAACGACCCGCATCTGGGGGTCCACGCGGTGGAGAACGCGGTGTTCTGCGTCATTATGAGCCCGGTGGGCGCCTATTACGCCGAGGGCATCAACCCGGTGAAGATCGCCATCGAGACCGAGGACGTGCGCGCCGTGCGCGGCGGCACGGGCGAGGCCAAGTGCGGCGGCAACTACGCCGCCTCTCTCCGGGCCGGGGAAAAGGCCGAAAAGGAGGGCTTCACCCAGGTACTGTGGCTGGACGGCGTGGAGCGCAAATACATTGAGGAAGTGGGCAGCATGAACGTGATGTTCAAGATTGCCGGGAAGATCGTCACCCCGAAGCTGACGGGCTCCGTGCTGCCGGGCATCACCCGCAAGAGCTGCATCCAGCTGCTCCGGGATTGGGGCTATGAGGTAGAGGAACGCCTTGTCAGCGCCGAGGAGCTTTTCAACGCCGCCAAGGACGGCACCCTGGAGGAGGCCTGGGGCACGGGCACCGCGGCGGTGGTCAGCCCCATCGGGGAATTGTACATGGACGGACGGGAGTTTACCGTCTGCGGCAACAAGATCGGGCCGGTCACCCAGAAGCTGTATGACGAACTGACCGGCATCCAGTGGGGCCTGAAGGAGGACAAATACAACTGGACCTGCAAACTGTGACCTGTGATCGAATACGGAAAAGGCGCTGTTGCACAACCCCAAGCACAAAAACGGAGCTTTCGACCACTGAGGAGGTGGAAGGAAGCTCCATTTTGTTGTAAAATATCTTTGCATGAAAACCTTACAACAAAGAGCGTATATTTCTATTCAGCAGGGATGCGCCTGCATGGAAGGCGTGTATTCGAGCCGGAAGATGGAGCAGCTGTGCCGGAATCACATTCAGTTCATTCTTCTGCTGGACGGCATGAACCTCCGGATCATTGCACCATCGCCCGGTTCAGGAGCGGCGCGGCGACCGGAAAAGCCATTGAGGGCCTGTTCTGGCAGTACGTGAACGTATTGGCCGCGCCGTATACCGAACGATACGTACGGTGCGGTGAGAGGACGGGAGCTGATCAGTCCCTCCTGCTCGATCCCGCGGGGACGCTTCAGGCAGCGTCTGCAGGCGGGTCTGCAGGCGTTTCGGTGGGCAGGGGCGTCGCCGTCTCCTCCGCGACGGTCTCCTCCGCCGCCTGGGGGGCAGGGGAAGGATCGGCTTCCGTTTGGACCTCCTCTGTCTCCTGCGCGGGCGCTTCGGCCGGATCCAGAATGCCGCTCAAAAGGCTTTGCAGCCCCTCGATGCCGGTACGGACCTCCGTCAGGGAGGTGCGAAGGCTCTCCGTTTCCGCCCGGGCCAGGGCGGTCTCCTCTTCGCTGGCTGTCAGGGCAGCCTCATATTCCGCCGCCTGAAGGGAGAGGGCGTTGAGCTGTTCGGTCAATTGCGCCTGGGTGGCCTTGCTTTCCTCCAGGGCGGTATTCAGCTTTTCCTGAAGTTCGTCCAGCTCCTTCTGCTTGCCGTCCGCCACGGTGTTGGCGGATTCGGCGTCCGCCAGGCTCTTGTCCGCCAGGGCCTGCAATTCGGCGGCGTGCTGCCGCTCGGCCTCCAGGTCCGCCTGGGCCTGGGCAAGACGGGCGTCCGTCTCCGTCCGGAGGGCCTCAAGGGCAGCCGAAGCCTCGACGGCCAGGGCGGTCTGCTCCTCCAGGCTCTTGCGGGCTTCCTCCAGCTCCTTGTTCGCCTGGTCGGCGCTTTCCTGCAGGGTCTGGACCTGCTTTTGAGCCTCGCTGCTTTCCGCCTGGGCGGTTTTCAGGCTGCTTTCAAGACCCGCTACGGTGTCCTGGAGCGCATTGGCATTTTGCGCCGCTTCGGTGCGGGTATTCTCCAGCTCCTTCCGGGCCTGGTCCAGTTCGTCCTGCAGCGCGGCCGCGGCTGCGGCGCTGGAGCCCGCTTCCGCCTCGATGGTCTGGTAGCCGCTGATCTTGTTCCGGGCTTCCTCCAGGTCCGCAAGGGCCTGCTGGGCGTTTCTGCCCTGGTCGGCCGCCTGCCGGAAGGCGATGACGCACAGGATCACGGCGATCAGCAGCAGCGCCGAAAGAACCAGGCAGGTTTTCTTCAGGGACCATTTCTTTGGGGCCGATTTGGTTTCAGACATGTTCCGTCCTCCTTTTATCCTTGCTTTCATTGAATACAGGATGTTAAATGGCGCGGCTCATCCGAGTCCGGCGGGAAAAGCGGAAAGATAGCCTTCAATGTCAAAGGGGTCCAGGGGCAGATCCCGCTTCAGGTACAGGGGATGGTGAGGATGGCCCCGCAGGGAGCGCCTGCCGCAGGTGACAAAACGGGCATGGGCCTGAAGCGCCAGGGCGGCCATATCCCTCAGACAGGCGGGCAGATAGGGACGCTTTTCGATCAGGTTTCCCCAGGCGGCCCAGATCACGGGCTCCCGGGACAGGGAGAGGAGATAGGCGAAGGCCCGCAGGTTTTCCCGGTGCAGCGGTTCGTTGAGCTCGGGGGCCATGTCGTCCGGATCGGTGGCCCGCTGGGCGCAGACGTTGAACATCAGGAAGGAATCAAAGCCGTTTCCCGCCCGGATGCGGTCGACGCTCTGAAGGGTCCGGTCCAGGCGGTCCGGGGCGGCGGTGGAGGGATTGATGCCCACGCAGATCAGTGGGTTCTTCCCCCGGGTCCCCAGGATAAAGCGGTATTCGGTATACCGGCAGGGGACGTACAGCCATTTTTCGGCGTCGTAGGCCTCCTGGCGCAGGAGGGCCTCCCGGAGGCTGTCGTCAAAGGAGACCTTCAGGGCCTGAAGGTCCTGGGAAGGGACGTGTCTCATGGCAGGATTCCTTTCGTCCCTCGTCCGCCCTCTTGGCTGCGGACGGAGGAAAGGGGATCTTTTTACGCGCTGTCTTCAGGAGTATTGTACCCCCATTGCGGCTCCGGCGCAAGGGCGGGGGCGGAAAGATGGGGGATTTTTCCATGTTCGTAAATTCTCAGAGTAACTTCCACAGTGGTAAAAGGATGGAAGTTAGTTTGGA